>CAZYQD010000061.1:0-6022 GCA_964649405.1 uncultured Actinomycetota bacterium | reverse complement strand
GACCTGTGCTTTTTTTTAAAATTGTTTATTTTATTAATTATTTTCAGTGCATTTTCCTTGGTGTAAGGTTTTATTTTAGGGTTTTTATTAAATCTTGTGACACCTACCGGAACAATACCTATAGATAATATATTTTTAAAGTCACTGATCAAGGCTAAGAGAGTTACCTCCAGATCTTCACCGTCATTGATTCCAGGGCAAAGCACTATCTGGATATTTGTCCTGATATTATTTTTATCAAGTATCTTTAGATTCTCCGGTCCGGAAATATTGTTTTTACTATTGAAAATAATCTTTCTTATGTCTTTGTCTAAACTATGTAGGGAAACATAAAGAGGTTCCAGCCTGTATTTAATTATCTTATCCAAATCTCTTCCGGTAACATTTGTAAGGGTCACGAAATTGCCATACATAAAGGAAAGAAGATAATCATCATCTTTAACATATAGCGAAGGTCTTAAATTTTCGGGAAGCTGTTTTATGAAACAAAATATACAATTATTTTTACAGGTTTTTATTCTTTTTGATATTAATTTATAATCTTTCAATAGCTTTCTTTACATCTATTATATCCTCTGCCGGAGTAGATGCACCTCCGCTGATTCCGACCTTTTTTACTTTCTTAAACCATTCTGGCTTTATTTCTTGGTAACTTTCTATATGATAGGTCTTTTTATTTATTTTTTTTGATATGGATGTAAGGTTTCTTGTATTGGCGCTGTTCTTCCCGCCTACTATAATCATTACATCTACTTCTTTTGCCAGTTCTCCGGTAAAATTCTGTCTGTTTCTTGTTGTATCACAAATAGTATTATAGATAATAAGTTCTTTTGTTTTTTTTAATGATTTACTGCTTATTTGAATAAGTCTATCCAGGATCTGCGTGGTCTGGACAACGATTCCTATTTTATCTTTTTCAGGAAGTCTTTCTATGTCTGCTTTATTTTCAATCACTGTATAATTTTCATTTAAGATATAATCTTTTATTCCCATTATTTCAGGATGCGTTTTGTTCCCGATAATAATTACAAAGTATCCATTACTGCTAAGTTCCCCGGCTCTTGCCTGAACTTTTTTTACAAATGGACATGTAGTATCTATGATCTTTACATCCTTTTCCCTGATCTCTTTTATCAGGTTTGGGGACATCCCGTGGGATCTTATTATAAAAATACTGCCAGATTCTATTTTTTTAAAATCATCTACCGAAATTAAGCCTTTTTTGGCCAGTTCATCGGAAACTCCGGAATTATGTATTATGGATCCAAGCGTAAAGACTTTTGTTTTTTTATTGTCTCTATTTTCTTTGAGTATTTGCTCTGTTATTTTTAAAGCTCTCTTTACACCAAAACAATATCCTGAATTTTTTGCAATCTTTATTTCCATATATTAAAAATCTAATTTTCTATTTTATCTTTTTATATAACTTATTTATTTCTTCCATAGTCTTATCCAATATTTTATCTATTGCTTCTTTTTTATCGTTGTTCTCCACAATATCATTGACATCAATTATATCCCCTACGATTAATTTTATCTTTGGAAAGAATATTCTCTTATACGGTTTCTGTATTATTTTATTTGTACCGCTAAGGGCCATAGGCAAGATAGGTGTACGCGACTCTTTCGCAATAAACCCTATACCTTTCCTCCCCTCTCTCAATATTCCATCCCTTGACCTTGTTCCTTCCGGAAATAAACCCATGGCATTCCCTGCATTCAAAACTTCAAAGGCAGCGCGAAATGCTTTCCTGTCAAAAGATTGTCGGTTGACAGGAAAAGCATTCAAAAAAGTTATAAGAGGCCCCAGGATCTTACTGCTGTATAACTCTTTTTTTGCCATAAAATAAATGCACCTGGGTATAAATGCTCCTAATAATACCGCATCTAAATAACCTATGTGATTTGGGCATATTATCAACTTGCCTTTTTTGGGCACTTTAAAAAAGTCTATGGTCTGAACTCTAAATAACATGATGAATATTGCTTTAAGAAAAAATTGTATAACTTTATAAAGTACCAGATAGGATTTACTACGTCTTGTTATTAACATTTATTTTCCTTAAATATAATTTTTTGATCTTGTCCACAACTTCTTTTACAGACATCTTAGAAGTGTCAATGACAATTGCATTATCTGGTACTATAAGCGGACTATTCTCCCTGCTGCTGTCTATCCTGTCCCTGCTTATTATTTCTTTTTTTATCAGATCTTTCTTAGAAATCTGTCCAAGACTTCTTACCTGAAGATCTCTTCTTTTTACTCTTTCATTTAAGTTTGCCGTAAGATATATTTTTAAAGTCGCATCAGTACATACGACACTTCCTGTGTCTCTGCCTTCAAGTATGGCGTTACCGTCTTCGATAAATTTTTTTTGCAGTTCTACAAGATAATTTCTAACTCCGGATAACTTCGAAACAACAGAAACTGCGGATCCTACTTCCCTGCCCCTGATTTCATTCGTAACATTTTTCTCGTTTAACCACACTGTTGTATATTTATCTGCATCTATTGATTTGCTGTCCAATTCAAGATCTGTATTTCTTGCAAGTTCCAATATAGATTTCTCATCCCCGTAATCTACTTTATTTTGCAGTGTAAGCAGCGTAATGGCTCTATACATTGCTCCCGTATCGATATATTTCAAATTTAATTCTTTTGCCAGAATCTTGGCAACCGTACTTTTACCGCTGCCTGCAGGACCGTCTATTGTTATAATATTTTCGGGCATCCTTTGAACAATCCAATATTTAAATATTGTAATATTATTTTGGTAACTTAATAATCTAATTTATTGTGACATAATCTTCTTTAGATTATATATGAAACCTGGAAAGGAGGTGTTGATACAATCGGAATCAAGGATGGTCACATTTCCTTTTGAAAGCAAAGCCAGTATCGAAAGAGACATGGCTACTCTATGGTCCCCAAAGCTTTCCACCACTCCTTCACCCGCCCTGAAGTTGACATCTCCTTTTATTATCATGCCATCTTCCTTTTCTTTTATATCTACGCCCAGCTTTTTAAATTGGCTAACGATTGATTTTATTCTATCGCTTTCTTTGAATCTTAGTTCTTCTGCGCCGCTGATAACTGTTTTCCCCCTGGCCGCAGCTGCAGCAACGCATAATATTGGTATCTCATCAATTATACCCGGTATTTTTTCCTTCTCTATTTCTATGGAATTTAATTTACTCGAGAAGGTTTCAATGTCCACAACCGGTTCATTGTTTATAATTCTCTGATTTTTAATGACTATTTTGCCGCCCATTTGCTTCAGGATCTCTATAAAATAACTTCTGATAGGATTCATGCCTATATCTTTCATCAAAGTATGGGAATCTTTTGATATAAGAGTGGCTACAATAAAGAAAGCCGCTGAAGATATATCTCCCGGTATGTAGATCTTTCTGGCACTCAATTTTCTACCGGGCTTTAATTTTGTATATTTACCATCATAGGTTATGTCAGCTCCGAAATAATCAAGCATGCGTTCTGTATGATCCCTTGAAACCTGGGGCTGTATTATTTCGGTCGCGCCCTTTGCATTTAGTGCTGCCAGAAGAATGCAGGATTTTACCTGTGCACTCGATACTTTGAGTTCAAATTTTTTCCCTTTAAGATCAGGATTTCCGAATATTACCAGGGGTGCTTTTGTATTATTCTTTCTTCCATAGATTTTCGCACCCATTTCCCGCAGCGGTGTTATTATTCTTTCCATGGGTCTGCTGTTTATCGATTTGTCTCCACTTAAAACCGACATAAAATTAGTTGCAGATAACATACCACTCATTATTCTGATCGTTGTTCCGGAATTTCCCACATCCAGTATCCCATCGGGTTCCTTTAAATTTCTAATACCCTTCCCATATACAATTAAATTGCCGTTTATTTTTTCGATTTTTACGCCCAGTTTATTTAGAATATCCAGGGTTTTTATACAGTCCTGACAGAATAAAAAATTTTCTATTGCAACATTATCATCGATCATTGAAGAAAGAATAGCGCTTCTGTGAGAAATCGACTTATCGCCCGGGATTTTAAATTCCCCTTTTATACTTTTTACTCCATGTATTTCCATTGTTACTCGCCAAATACTTTTTTTACACTTACTTCGTAACCGGCTTTTTCAATTGCTTCCTTTGTGATCTTACCTGCATCTTCACCTTGAACCAGTACTTTAAGGATTCCTCCTCCGCTGAATTCTGTTGAATGGAAAATAGATATATCTTCGATATTTATTCCATGTGAACTAATTGCCTGTGTGATCTCACTCAAGACGCCTGCCCTGTCAATCATTGATACACTGATTTCATATAATTTCGAAATGTCCTTCTCCACATATTTAGGAAGATTGATTCTTGCTTTCTGGGCCTTAAGATAGTGGTCTTTTATTGATTCCGAGTCGTGCTTCTTAAGGTGGGACTTAAATTTTGAAAGATATTTTATGTAATTATCAATTGATTTTATTAGCTCGTCTTTATTTTCCAGACTTATATCCAGCCACATTTTAGTATTGGCAGCAGCTATTCTGGTCATATCGCGGAAACCCCCCGCACATAGTTTAAAGAGATTTTTCATCTTCTTCTGTTCGTCATCTATCATATCAACAAGGTTTGTGGAAAGGATATGGGGCAAATGACTTATAAGCGCTACGTTTTCATCATGTTCCCTGGGAGACATGGAGATCACCTTTGCTCCGATTTTCGTAAATAAGGAATGCAGCATGACAAGCGGTTCAGATATAGTTGTATCGATAGGAGTGAGAATATAAAATGTGTTCCTGAATAATTCAGGGGTGGCACTCAAGATACCTTCATTTTCAGATCCGGCCATCGGATGTCCTCCTATGAAAAATACGCCCTCAGGCAATATCTCGCTTATCCTTTTGACAATCTTTTGTTTGGCGCTTCCCACATCCGTAATGATTGCCCCCTTTTTCAAATAATCCTTGATATGTTCCACTACTTCGACTATTTTACTTATCGGGGTCGCTATTATTATTAGATCTGCATTCGATGCTGCTTCTTTATAATCACTGGCAATAATATCGATTACGTTTCTGTATTTGGCAATATTCATTGCTTCACCTTCTATATCGTAACCTGTAATCTTGAAATCTTCGCCTGTATTTTTTAAAGATAAAGCCATGGATCCGCCAATAAGCCCGAGTCCTATTACCGTTATGTTTTTAATATTTTTCATTTAATGGCCGTCCCGTAATTAGAATGCTTATATTATCAGAAGTTTATAGAAATATTTTTATACTATATAAAAATTATCATTTTTTGTGAATAACAATCTAACCGATACTGATTATTTTACTATAGTTTTTACTTTTAATAATTAAAAAAAATATATAATTTTTTAAAATCCTGCTGATTTTTCTGTTCAATCTATTGACAACATTTTTCAATTTTGATATCTTTTTATCATCTTGGAACAGGAGGCAACTTTCAAATATAACTGAGGTTTATTTTCGAAAGAATATAAAAAGAGGTTAATAATTTGAAAAGTCCCTGAGAAAAGTTCGCAAGATGTACCCCGAGATGTTTAGTAGTCTAAAGCGCTAGCTATGACAAAAGATAACTCGGGGTTTTTTAATGGAAAAATTTGCTGGATGACAGAGAATACTATTTTTTCATGCCTCTTTTTTTTCAAATTCTCTTTTCCGTGGTCTTAAAATATAAATAAAGGCAATACTGATACTGGCAAAAACAAAAACCATTATTTCAGTTAAAAAAATTCCGGATTTATAATTTATATAAACGGAAATAAAATCTACTGTCATATGATATAGTATTGCAATCAAGATAAAATAATATTTTCTCTTCAGGAAAGCATGCATGACCAGAACAGAAAGAGAGATTTGTATTGCGATGGCAAAAATTCTTTCTAATGCACCGACCAGCGGCAAATACCACTCGACGCCGGCTATTTGCGGCAATAAATCTGCAGGTACGCTACCCGGAAAGAATCTGTAAATAATAAAACTCACAAGAACAGAAATACCGACAAAAA
>CAZYQD010000060.1:0-6169 GCA_964649405.1 uncultured Actinomycetota bacterium | reverse complement strand
TGGATTTTAAATATTCATGTGCCGCTTTAAGTTCATCTATTATAGCAATATGTTGAGGGCATTTTTCCTCGCACTCGCCGCATTCAATACACTGGGATGCATCCATTTTGTTATAACAAAACCAGGATTCGTATCCTTCTTTCAAGATTTCGGGATCACTTCTAAATGCACTATTATATTGCCATAAGACTCCGGGAATATCTACCCCGGATGGGCAGGGCATGCAGTATGAACATCCTGTACATTTTATCTTTAACTTTTTATCGTAAAGTTTTTTTACTTCCTTAAAAGTCTCTGCTTCTTTTTCTGTCATTGAGTTTGGAAATGCTTTCTCAAATATCTTAATATTTTCCTTTAACTGCTCCATAGTGCTGACGCCGCTCAGGATTAGCGTCACTTCCGGAAAATTGGCGAGCCATCTGAATGCCCATCCTGCAGGAGTTCTTTTTATCCCGGAGCTATTCCATTTTTCCAAAATATCCGATGGAACATTTTCCCCTAAAAGTCCTCCCAGCAGAGGTTCCATAATAACTACCCCGATTCCTTTGGATGCGGCATATTTTAATCCCTCCACTCCTGCCTGAAAATTTTCTCCAATAAAGTTTAGCTGAATTTGACACATATCCCAGTCATATGAATCTATTATCTCTTTGAATAGGTTTAAATCATCGTGGAATGAAAATGCCCTATATATTATCTTTCCGTCTTTTTTAGCATTATCAAGTTTATCAATAAGCTTGAACTTTTTTACTTTTTCCCAGCAGTTCTTATTAAGCCCGTGAAGCAGGTAAAAATCGATATATCCTGTCTGAAGTCTTTTTAATGACTCATAAAGATAGAAATCAAAGTCCTCCTGTTTTTGAAACATACCTACCGGAGACTTTGTTGCCAAAAAAATTTTCTCTCTCAAGCCTCCATTTAAGGCTTTACCAACAGTTGCCTCACTATATTTATAAACATATGCAGTATCAAAATAATTAACTCCATTTTCCAACGCATACCGTACCATTTTAATACTTTCTTGCTCATCTGTTATACTTTTCCCGTCATTACCTGTTTTCTTTGGGAATCTCATACATCCCATACCGAACCTTGATACTTTTATGTTTATTTTTGGAAATATTGTATATTGCATATGTCCACAATCTCCTGATTTTTTTTATATAATTTTAGATGTTGATCATTTGTTAAATTCGAAGCGTGGCTGGGGAGGAAGGATTTGAACCCTCGATCACGGGACCAAAACCCGTTGCCTTACCACTTGGCTACTCCCCATCGAAGCTAATAAATTTTATATCAGAATTATCTAAAATTCAAACTTAAATGGATATTTGTATATTAAAAAACTTTTTATTACTATCGATTATTTTTAGATTTAATTACAGAAAGCCAGACTATTAGGTGTGGTGTGGGATAAAAAGACTGTAGAGGATAATGGTTTAAGACCTTTATATACACTAATTGCTGTTTTCAGGTCATCGCAAAAAGCAAAGACGGTGGGACCGCTCCCGGTCATCTGCGTAGCAATAGCACCAAGTTCCAATGCTCTTTCTTTTATTGCAAGTATTTCTTTGTCTTCGGTTACTACTACTTCTTCCAGGTCATTTTGAAGTTTCTTAAAAAAACTATTGAACTCTCTTTTTATTATATTATTTACCAGTTCTTTATGTATCGATTTTTTTTCTGCCCCTATTAAATCAAACTTACTATATACGTCTCCCGATAAAAATTTACCTCCATTTGTCGCAAGTACAATCCAGTAAAAAGGCAAATGTGGTAATTTCGAAAGCTTCTCTCCTCTACCTTCGGCAAGAGTGGTTCCACCCTTTATGCAAAAAGGTACATCCGATCCTACTTCACCTGCCAGATTCATCATATCGACCGATTCTATGTTTAGATCAAATAACTTATCCAGTGCAACCAGGGTTGCAGCAGCATTGGTACTGCCTCCGGCCAGCCCTGCACATACTGGAATGTGTTTCCCTATATTGATTTTTATCGAATATTTACTTCTTAGATCATAACCGTCAAGAATCAGTGCTGCAGCTTTGTGGACTAAATTTTTTTCGTCGAGCGGTATATCTTCGTTATTGCAGGTAATATAGATCCCATTTTTGTACTGTGAACCATAAGTCTCATTCCCCTTTAATATCTCAAAGGTAAGTTCATCCGAGAGGCTTATACTCTGCATTATTGATTTTATCTCATGATAGCCGTCAGTCCTACCGTTTTTGGAGACATTTAGATAAAGATTTATTTTACCCGAAGCTCTGAGTTTTAAAATATTTTTCGCCTTCATCGTGCTATATGATAACATAAATAATATATATTAAACATTAAGTTTTACCCATCATTTAATCCTTTAAATAAGAAAATATATTCTTTTAAGTCAAGCTCTTCCGCCCTAATGTCTGTACTTTTCCCGATTTCGGAGAGCAATTTTATAATTAATTGTAATTTATGACAATATTTATCACTCAAGGATAGGGAATTTACCAGTTTCTTCCTTCTATGCAAGAAACAACTATTCAAGAAATCAAAAAAATCTCCTGTGCTGAAATTCTTATCTGCCAGGATTCCGGTATCTTTTCTATTTATCTCTACAACTGCCGAATCGATAAATGGTCTTGGAAAAAAACAATTACGTGAGATCTGAAAGCAATAATTAAAATCAGCCAGAAAATTGGACTTTAAAGTATAGGAGCTATAGTTCTTGTCCCTCACTGATGCAAGAAGCCTTGCTGCTATATCTTTTTGTATGGTTACAAGGAACTTTTTTATATCTTCCGTTTCTGTAAGTATTTTTAGCAGGAGATGTGCCGCAATGCTGTAAGGAAGATTTGAGACCACTTTAGTTATCTTATATTTACCGGCAATAAATGCATAATCTAGTTTTAATGCATCAGCCTGTATCAATTCTATTTTCTTTTTTAACCGGTCCTCAAAAATATCCTCGAATACTTTGACCAGCCTTTTATCTATTTCAACACAGACCACTTTTTTTGCTTCGCCTATCAATATTTCGGTAAGGCTGCCGATTCCGCTTCCAATCTCAAGGATTATGTCGCGAGAATTGACTCCGGCATATTTGACTATTTTTTTGGCGCTGTTTGTATCAATCAAAAAATTCTGTCCGAGACTTTTTTTAAGTTTTATTCCATAATGTTTTAAGATCTGTATGGTTCTCGAAGGAGAACTTATATAACTACTCATTTTTATTTAAATAGTCAATCTTGATTTAAAGAAAAAAATTTTTCTGCGTTTTTTGAAGTGTTATCGGCGACTTCTTCCAAACTTAAGTTTTTGACTTCTGCAATCTTTTCGGCAACATATCTTACATACCCGGGGTAATTCTCTTTGCCTCTCACTGCCTGTGGGGCAAGAAAAGGCGCATCGGTCTCTATAAAGAGGCGTTCCATTGGGACTTTTTCTACTGCCTTAAGTACACTTTTTGCATTGGGAAAAGTTATGACTCCCGTAAAAGAAATATACAATCCCAAATCAAGGCACTGCATGGCAAAATTAGTATCCCCTGAAAAGCAATGGACGACTGCTCTAAAATTGCTGTCAGAGGTATATCTTTTTACCACTTCAAGAGTCTGGCTATGTGCATCCCTGTCATGGATTATTACGGGTACATTATATTTAAGTGCGAGTTCTATATGGGCCGTGAAAGCTTTTTCCATGTCTATCCTGGGACTTAAGCTTCTATAGAAATCAAATCCCGTTTCACCCACTGCCACAACTTTAACATTTCTTTTTCTATCATTTTCATTTCCTGCATCCGGACTGTTCTGTAATAGTGATTCAAGGATTTTGATTTCTTTATTTCCGAAATTTCGGACATAATGCGGATGAACACCAACACTGGCAAATACATTGCTGAATTTTCCGGCAAATTCTACCGATTTCTTGCTTCCCTGCAGGCTCGAACCTACGTTTATCATATACTTGACACCTTCATTTTCGGATCCTGTCACTGCTTCTTCCGGTGTCATTTTTTTCAGCATATCTATGTGAGTATGTGTATCTATAAAATACATTGCATCAATTTTATATTTTTTAATTACTTATCTTCGTCCAGCCTGGGGAAAAGTATTTCTCTCTGACCGATCACTGTTTCACCGTCGTATCTGCCCCAGACTCCTTCTTTTTCGATTGTCAGTTTACTGATGTCAGGATTTATTCCGAGCTGGGAAAATATTTTCTGACACGTCGATGGCATAAAAGGTATGAGCAGGATAACAGACAGCCGTATTATTTCGGTCAGTTCATATAATACAGCATCAAGTTTTTTTTGATTTTCTCCATTTTCAACCTTAGCGAGGGCCCATGGCTGACTGTCTTCGATATACTTATTTGCGATATTTATAAACTCCCAGACTTTGACAAGATAATCGGAGAATCTAAAATCCTTTATATACTTTACAGCTTCCTTCTTTAAATCGTCCCATTTTTTTTCAAAAACCGTATTGTTAACTTTTTTGGGAATTATCCCGTTTCTGTATTTAGTGAGCATTGCCAGGGTCCTTGAAACCAGATTCCCAATATCATTGCTAAGATCAGAATTATATCTCCTTACAAAAGCTTTGGAAGTAAAAGAACCATCCTGTCCAAAAGAGATTTCTCTTGTAAGAAAGTATCTGATTCCATTCACTCCGAATTTTTCTGACATATCATCCGGATCCAGAGTAATACCCTTGGATTTCGATAATTTCTCTTCTCCCATAAGAAGCCATCCGTGGACCACGATCTGCTTCGGGAGTTCGATGCCCAGAGACATCAGCATAGCGGGCCAGATTATGGCATGGAACTTTAAAATATCCTTTCCAATGTGATGCTGGTCCGCGGGCCAATACCGGTCAAACAGATCCTTATTTTCCGAGCCATATCCCAGCGCGGATATATAATTGATAAGGGCATCCACCCATACATAAGTATAATGCTCTGAATCAAAAGGTATCGGAATTCCCCACTTGACTGCAGTTCTTGACACGCTGATATCTTTGAGTCCCTGTTTTAATATCCCCAGTACCTCGTTTTTTCTGGTTTCGGGAACTATAAAATCAGGATTTGCTTCTATATGCTTTATCAATCTATCCTCATAATTGGATAGTTTGAAAAAATAATTTTCTTCCTTTACGGATTCTACATCTCTCTTGCACTGCGGGCACTTTCCTTCTTCCAGCTGGGATTCCAGCAGAAAAGTTTCACAGGGAACGCAATATTTGCCTTCATAAGTTCCCTTATAGAGATCATCATTGTCTTTTAATTCCACCAGTATGCTCCGGACTATCTCCTCATGTTTTTTATCCGTGGTCCTTATGTAGCTGTCATTACTGATGTTATACAATTTAAGCAGTCTCTTCATATCTGTAACCATTTCATCGACATATTCCTGGGGAGAGACACCTTTCTTTTCGGCATTTTTATTTATTTTTTGTCCATGCTCATCGGCACCAGTCAGAAAAAAAGTATCCTTACCGATAAGTCTTTTGAACCTCGCAACCACATCTGTCAGTATGAATTCATATATTTGCCCCAGATGAAGTTTCGCATTCATATAGGGAATCGCAGTGGTGATGTAAAATTTTTCCTTGTTCATAATTTCCTTTTTCTAATTCCTATTTTGAGCGGATTTTAATGATAACACTCAGATTTTCGTTGCCATATTATACAATTTTTGTTTATCTATGTCATACCTGGATAATATGACTTTCATTGCGCTTTTTTTGGAAATACCCTGTTTGAGGAGTTTGATCAGTTCCCGGATTATATCTTCTTCGAAAAAATTTTTTATAAGATCTCTTTTATAGCCCTCTACAACCAGCACTATTTCTCCCTTTATTTTTCTTTGACTTATTTCGGATAATATGGTGCTTAAGCTTCCCCGAATGGTTTCTTCATATATTTTCGTGATCTCTCTTACAAGGCCTGCCTTCCTGTCGCCTAATTTTCCGATAAGTTCCTCCATCAGAGTTTTGATCCTATTGGGAGATTCATAGAATATAAGAGTATAAGGAAATAAAGCCAGTTCCATAAGCTTATTTTTCATTTTTGCTTTAGCTTTTGGTAAGAAACCTGCAAATAAAAAATTATCTGCCGGAAGACCTGAAAGGACAAGCGCGCTAATTGCAGCATTGGGTCCGGGTATTACGGTCATTGGAAT
>CAZYQD010000059.1:3615-6341 GCA_964649405.1 uncultured Actinomycetota bacterium | reverse complement strand
TCCTGGTCAATAATCAAATTAATGCTTATACTTCTTATATTTTCAAGCTCGGAGACATCTACAGGTGTGAGCAGACTATCTTCGCCAAAAGCTGTTACATAAGAAAAAATCTGATTACTTATCAGATGCGTGACTACAATTTTACTGTCACCGTCATTTATTTGCCTTAATAAATTAAAGAATCCTTCATCGTTTTCCAGATAATAGTGAACTTTTTCAAACTCATCATCAGAGTCAACATTACTATAAAATGTAACTTCGTCTATATCAGCTTCTTCAATACCCAGTGCCTCTCTTATTTCTCTTATATCCTTGGTTACCCTGTACATTGCTGTTCTTGCATCCTTTACCGAAGTGGCAATAGTAATAGTAGTTTCTGAAGCTTTAGTTGAATTAAAATAGGACATAGTCACGAGGCCAACTATTACTGTGATCAGTAATGTCGATAATAGCAATTCAACAAGAGTCAATCCAGAATTATTTTTAAATTTATCTCGTAGTAGCAGCTTCATTACTTCTCTCACTTTCAGTGCCATCTGTATATACGGCGGTTACATAATAAGTGTATTTCCCAACGCCAAATTCAAAAAAAGAATCAACATATCTTGTTATATTGCTTGATCCGCGATATTGATATGAACCACTCCCTTTTTTTCTGTAAATTTTGTAATTATTGACAGGAGTTTCGGTATCGGGTGCATCCCAGTTTAAGCCAATAGATCTTAAAATAATTATGGTAAAGTCATATTCTATAATCAAATTTGCCGGCGGTGGATAAGGGGCGCTTGGCGGTCCACCCTCTCCAAAAGACGGGTAAACCTGGGTAACCACTGTCACTTCTTCGTTCATCTTGTCATTTATTGCACTTATCTCGACCTGTTTATAACTATATTCTCCTTCGACCCATGTAATAGTACGACTTACCGTATATCCATTTATTAATGTTTCGGATTCTATATCTCCCTGAGGTTCTCCTGCGGAAGCTCCCTCAATACCGATTTCACCATAATTCCTTAGTCTTATTTCCTCTAACTCATTATTAGTTATAGCCATTGCTTCAGTTTTGGCTTTATTTATCTCTGCTGCTCTAGTAGCTATCATGACCCCCTGTACCATTATCAAAGTTACAATTACAAGTACGAGAAAGGCAATCATTACTTCAACCAGAGTAAGACCTTCCTGATTTTTGATGTCAAGTCTCTTTTTTTTGTTATTATTTGAAGAATAAGAATATCCTCTTTTCATTATAAAACCTTTAACTCTTATAGTATTCAAGGATATATAGAACAGCTATTTTATACACTTCCATTCCCAATCCGCTTATAACTCCTTTTACTGCAGGTGAAACTACAGATTTTGCTCTCCAGTTTTCTCTACTGAAAATATTTGAAATATGCACCTCTATAGTTGGGATCCTGCATGCGACTATTGCATCGTGTATTCCATAGCTGTAATGAGTAAGTGCCCCGGGGTTGATTATTATAAAATCTATATTTCCAATACACTGGTGAATTTTATCGATGATCTCACCTTCGTGATTGGATTGAAAATATGAAAGCTCCGCCTTATTCTTCGATAATTCTTCCAGTTCTTTTCTTAAATCCTCGAAGCTTTTATTCCCATATATTTTTTCTTCTCTTTGTCCCAATAAATTTAAATTGGGACCATTTATTATTATAATCTTCTTCATTTTTTATTCTTCGTTTACCTAGTTTATAAATAAACATACAAAATCATTATAGATTACATTTTTATATAATATTAATAAATATTTAATATTTTTCTATATTTATTTATATATAATTATACATACTTTTTTTTATACTATCAACAGTCACTCCCTTATCCACATTATATAAAAAAAACGGTTTATTTAATCCTTTTAGCAGAACAAATTTATTTTGTGCCGTTTTAAATTTTTTATCATATTTCAACACACAGACAATCTTATCTACATCGATTTCCGGAATCCTGTAAGGCAACTTCAATTTTCTATATATTCCAAGAATCCACTCTTTTACTTCTTTTTTACAAAGACCCAGCGAAACCGAAATATCGATGGCAACTATCATGCCTGCGCTTACGGCCTCCCCGTGACTCATCCCTTTCAATTCGAACGCACTTTCTATGCAATGCCCGATAGTGTGACCGAAATTAAGTAAATTTCTATAACTTATATCAAATTCATCTCTCCGAACGACTGCTGCTTTTAGGCTACAGCATGTATATATTATTTCTCTAAAAATCTCCGACTTGACTAGTT
This sequence comes from uncultured Actinomycetota bacterium, assembly GCA_964649405.1. Classification (GTDB taxonomy): domain Bacteria; phylum Actinomycetota; class Humimicrobiia; order Humimicrobiales; family Humimicrobiaceae; genus Hydromicrobium. The sequence goes on along the minus strand of CAZYQD010000059.1, from coordinate 4,078 downwards.
CAAACAATCTATCTTCTTTTTTATATTCGACAGCTTGCGACAAATCATCCAGTATCTTCTTTTTGAAGACTATGCCGTATTTCACGATTTCACTCAAACCGTTTATGATCTGCTTTTCTTCAAGGGTGTGATTAAAGGTTGGATCGATAAATATCATATGAGGCTGATAGAAATTTCCTACTATATTTTTTATTCCGCTATAGTTTATAGCAACCTTTCCGCCAATGCTGCTGTCGACCTGGCCGATAATGGTCGTGGGGCAATGTATGAGTTTGATCCCTCTTTGATAAGTCGAAGCCACAAAACCAGTTAGATCCCCTATCACTCCGCCCCCAAATGCCATCATAATATCATTCCTATGCACATTGAAATCAACCAGTTTTCCGAATATATAATCAGCCATTTGAAGACTTTTATTTTCCTCACCATCCTGAATGATCACTATTTCATAAGGTAAAGAACA
>CAZYQD010000059.1:0-3515 GCA_964649405.1 uncultured Actinomycetota bacterium | reverse complement strand
TTCATCATTTTTTCTATAGTCTCTTCTTTATTTTCTACATCGATCAACGGTCTGTCCTTTGCTTCTTCAAGTCGGCAAATTATGTCCAGGATCGAAACATTCAAATACACAACCAGACTATTTTCTCTGATAATATCCATGTTTTCTTTTCTTGTTACTACTCCGCCCCCACAGGCAAAAACACAATTTTTATTTCTATATATCTTTTTAATTACGCTGGTTTCTAATTCTCTGAAAGATTTCTCACCGTATATTTTAAAAATATCCCTGATTTCTTTCTCCTGGTCCAATTCAATTACCTTATCCAAATCAATAAATAAAAGTCCCAGTTTTTTTGCAAGAATTTTTCCTATCGTACTCTTTCCGGATCCCATAAAACCTATGAGAGAAATATTTCTGAAATCCATATTAACATTAGACTTTATCAAGATACATTTTATAACTATTATAATTTTCTAAAATCTCACCTATGTTGTCTCTTCCGAATTTTTCCTGTATAAAATTAAGAATTTCTATAGACAGGACCGCTTCACCAACAATGGATGCACTTGGAACAGCGCATATATCTGACCTTTCATTTAGACTCGTTTCACTTTTTTTTGTCCTGATATTTACAGTATGCAGACCTGCTGCAGTCGTGGGAATGGGTTTCATCCATGCTCCTATGACAATTGGCTCACCATTTGTCATACCACCCTCTATACCTCCTGCCCTGTTTGTCTTTCTATAGAAGCCTGCACCGCTCTTATAATGGATCTCATCATGGAATGCAGTTCCTGTTTTACCCGATAAATTGGAACCGTCACCGATTTCAACAGCCTTTATAGCCGGGATACTCATAAATGTTCCTGCTATCCTGCCGTCTATTCTTCTGTCCCACTCCGAATATGAACCTAGCCCTGCGGGAACTCCTGTTGCTACGACTTTGAATTTACCTCCCAGACTGTCACCCTTCTTTTTAGCATTGATTATTTCCCCCTTCATTTTGATACCTGTATTCTTATCGGGACATCTTACCTCGGATCGCTCGATCTCCTTTAATATATTATCGTTTAATTCTATGTCTTTACCCAGGTTTATTTTTCCGATTTGAATCACATAACTAGATATATTTATTCCCAGCAGTTTTAATACTATCTTGGCAAATCCGCCTGTACAGACTCTTGCCGCAGTTTCTCTTGCGCTGCTTCTCTCTATGACATCTCTTATATCATCAAGTCTATATTTTAAAAAACCGGGAAGATCCGCATGGCCCGGTCTTGGATTCAATACTCTCTTTTCCGGATTCTTATCATTTGAAGATATCGGACTTATATCCATTACCTCTTTCCAGTTGCCCCAATCTTTATTCTGAATAATAAAAGAAATAGGCGACCCAATGCTTTTACCTTTTCTGATACCGGATATAATATCGATTATATCCTTCTCGATGGCCATTCTTTCACCTCTGCCGAACCCTTTCTGCCTCCTTGCAAGTTCAGAATTTAAAAAATCTATACCGATAGAAACTCCTGAAGGATAGTCATCTATGATTCCGACAAGTCCCTTGCCATGAGATTCCCCTGCAGTTAAGTACCTCAAAATATAGTCAACTCCTAATCGTAAATAATTTCATCAATCGAAATATTAATTATTTCATCCCCCTTAAGCAGTGCCACAGAATCTTCATTTATTGCCTGCACCAGATAAATATCCGAAAGAGGATCGGCTTCTTTTACCCTATAAGTAAAATCATTAAGATTTATCTCTGCGTATTCCACTTCGTCCGCGGTATATATTCTTTCGAGTTTTAACACATTTTTTTCCTCTTCTTCATCCCGGATAAAAAATGGTTTAAACGGATTCCTGGCTGATTCATCTGTAAGATCGATTTCGTTTTCTATATCATAACTTTTTCTAATATCCGTATCACTTTTACCGATTTCCTGGATTTCCTCTTCGTCTATCTCAATCTCAGGTAACTCCAACACCTCTTCCTCTCCCGTATATGTTTCCCTGATCATGTTATAAACAGAACATCCCGAAATAGATAGAAGTAAAATCGCGCAGGATATGACGATAATAGAAATTACTAATGGTTTTTTTAACTTTTTAATTTTCGTCGTTATCACTTAAACCTCATAATATAGTTCCGCTGTAATATAAGCACTTAAATTCTCGGAATTATCCTCATTGGATTGTATTATTATATCCTTGATTATTACTATCCTGGGCATTCTCTCCATGGTTTTTATAAAATTCATTACATCATAATAAGAACCCTGCAGTATCAAATTTGCCTCTATTGTGGTTTTCTCAGATTCTTCTTCCCCTTCTTCAATATTGGATCTATCGCTATAATCAATGGAATAAATAACTACATTTGAGAAATTTGCAATATCATAGACTTCATTTGTAAAAATACTGATGTCGTTTTCCGATGGAAGCTGCAGTGAATACTTCTGATATTCGGCGCTAAGCGCATAGTAATCATTTCTTGTTAAAAGCAAGGCCTCCAGCGTTTCGTTGAATGTCTTGTTATCCTCCCTTTCTTTTGCTATTGCTGTGTTGGCTCCGATACTGGTAGATAAATTGGGAACAATAAATAAAAATACCAGAAGAACGCTTAGAATAAAGATCGATACTATTAAAATTATTTTGACATTATTACTTATAATCAAAAAAAATCTCCTTTACTCGTCTAATGACTGTAATTCCGTTTCCAGCAGATCTTCCTCTCCGCCTGTTTCTTCAGTCTGTGTCTCCGTTGTTTCCTCGACTTCCAGACCCTCAAGATAAGGATCTATATCCAGGTATGCGCTAATATTAAAAGACAGAACCTCTATACCCGGGTCTGCAATATAATTCTTGCTGATATTGTTTATCCACACCTCGCCTATCCCGGACATATTCCTGATTTCTACAAACAATTTCGTTATATCCGTAGAATCGGCTGCATATCCTCCTATGGTAAAAAATAATATTTTTCTTATATTGCTCTGATTCTCTCCTCCGGCTTCCGAAATAAACTCATAGAATGGTCCGCTGCTTCCTTCTATATAATCGACATAAGCATTTTTTGGTATCCTCTCACCGAAATCATAAAGAACCTCGGACCATAATAATTCTTCTTTTAGTAGAGTCCCAATGATTTCTGCCTTGGTTTTTACTTTTTCTTTGAAATCGTCATAAACCTTTAGTTTAGTAATATAATTATAAAGTTGCATATTTACCATTTTATATTCATTAAATTTCGGGTCAAGATAATTACTCATATCGAATAATAATACAGAGAAAATAACTAAAACAATCAAGATTATCGTAAACAGCACCAGTGCTGCACCCAATATTATACCCTTGACATCTCTTACTTTTTCTTCTTTTGGAAGAAGATTTATGGTCTTCATTTATTTAAACCTCTGAGTGCCATACCTATAGCTAAAGGATCCAGAAAATAATTTAAATTCTTTCCTTTGTATTCCGGATTATTTTTTAAATATTTCAATGAAAAATGATCTGCAATTTTCAATATCTCC
>CAZYQD010000058.1:0-6455 GCA_964649405.1 uncultured Actinomycetota bacterium | reverse complement strand
TTTCACCCCTGCCCGAGTGGCGGAATTGGTAGACGCAACGGACTTAAAATCCGTTGAGGTTTTCCTCGTGCCGGTTCGATTCCGGCCTCGGGCACCACAAATAAAAACGTATATAATTATATCCAAAAAAATGATAGGGGAATAAGTCATATAACATTAATAGTGAAAGATCTGGAGAAAGCATCAATCTTTTTTACACAGATATTTGATGCTAGAGAAGTCTATTCGAGGACTCTTTCAATATAAATCTAAATAATCTATTTTAAAGCTAAATGTAGTATCTTTGATTTACTAATGTGATGACCTATTCTTTAAAAATGTCCCTGTATTCTTGATAATCTCTTGAAGTGATACTTTCTGCCTTTTCTCTTACCGTACTGATTTCATCAAAATTTTCTTTTGCTGCGGCAACGATATGCGGATCGATTTTATTGTTTTTAGCCATATCATCCAGAATATTGAAACTGTCTTTCTTGCTCATGCCTTTTCTATAAGGTCTGTCTTCGGTTATTGCCGTAAAAATATCCGCTATAGACATAATCCTTGCGCCCAGGCTCAATTCACCCTCTTTTAGATGGAAAGGATAACCGTTTCCATCTAAAGTCTCGTGGTGGAACGCCGCCCAGGAATTTACAGTTTCCAAATTTGTTATATTTTCAAGTATCCTGTAGGTATGATAAGTATGGCTTCTGACAATCCTGAATTCATCAGTGTCCAGACTGGCTGATTTATCCAAAATTTCGACAGGGACTGCTAACTTGCCAAGATCATGCAGATAACCTGCTATTCTCATCATAAATACTTCATTGTCCGAAAAACCCATCATTCTTGACAGGAATTCAGCGACGGCTGTGACTCCGCTTGAATGAGTGGCGGTAAACGGACTTCTAAAGTCAACAATATGACTGAACATATTTGCAAATTTACCTATGTTATCCAGTTCAAAATCAAGGGGCAAATAACCAAGTTTGTCCATAAATGTGGATATTTCAGGCTGGCTTATGGCATCTAACCAGAAATATTCTTTATTTTTTGAATTTACTATTTCTTCTGCTATATCCGGCCTGTATTTGACGATGGAGTCTTTTTTTATTATCCGGCAGATATCATCAACCTGTCCCAGAACCTCTTTATTTTTATCGATTAATACATCAATCCTATCAGCAACCTGGATTATCTGGGTAGAAAGTTTTATTGTTTCGGATATTTCCAGATTCTTGATATCTTTCCAGAAATGGTGGTGATATTTAATTATCGGTGCTATTTCTGTCAGAGGGTCAAAATCCTTCAGTAATGTATAGCCTATATTTGAATGATTGTTGGTAGCGTGCTTGGGTTGATAATTATATTTTAAAGTATCACGCCTTTCTTTAAGGGAGAATGAGCCAATGTCATGCAGGAGGCCGGCAATGATCAGATTGTATTTAAAGTTATTGGAAAGACCGAAGTTTTCTGCTATGCCCAGAGAAGTAAATGCAACCCTTTTATTATGGCTGTTCAATTCTCTATCTACCAGGTCTGTAGCTTCTGAAATACTCAGTACCAGGTCAAGAAAAGGGATGGGTCTTTTTGCTAACATTTTATATTAGATCTGTATTTAATTTTAATATTATTTATCAAGTAATTATAACAATAAAGATTATTATTTCAATAATTATAATTCTTGATATTTACTTTATTAGATTCTGCTGCATAGATATATTTCTCTATCGTTCATTTAACCGGACAAAAATCTTTTTTAAGATTTTTTTTACTTATTCGATGATTGTTTTTTGGGTCTGGTGGTACTCTTCCCGGTTTTTGCTTTCCCGAAAGGTTTTGGTTCGGTAACCGGACTGATTTTTTTAGTTGGTTTTGCTTTTTGAGTACCGGTTTTTTTGATATTGGTTTTTTTAGTTCCGGAAGGTTTTTTAGGTTTACTTTCTTTCGCTGATTTATCTACTTCTTTTTTGATAACAGGTTCTTTCTCGGGTTGGGTTTCTTTCTTTACCGAAACAATCTTTTTTAAGATTGTCGAGGCGGAATCCAGATCTTCCTGGTATCTTGCATCATATGAAGGATTTGAAAAACGGTTACCCCGGTGATATTTTGTATCGATGAAGGTCAACTTTTTAAAATCGTTTATATCCTGGATAAAATAAGGGGGAAGAGTCTTTAAAAGGTTTATGGTACTGGCATGCCAGTTTTTAAACCTGAAGTCCCTGCTGTTTAAATTCATGATCGATTTTGTTTCTTTTAGTTTTTTTTCTATTTTTTCCAGTAATTCTTTATCTATCATTTTTATCACATTCTTTTTATGTTGAAACTTAATATTTATTCTATCATAATCTTTACTCATTATAAATTTTATATGATAAATTTTAATTTTTAATACTGCCGCCAAACTACAAATCAATGTTTAAAAGTGATAACATTTATTTATAATTAAAAGGATTTGTATATAAGAAACTGGAGGAATATTATGGAAATCGAAAGCCCGGTTTTCAAAAACAATAAATTGATCCCATCAAAATATACCTGTGATGGCGAAAATGTAAATCCCCCTCTGCTTATAGGTGATGTACCTGAGAATGCTAAAAGTCTTGTCTTGATTGTCGATGATCCGGATGCCTCGAGAGGAGCTTTCGTTCACTGGACTGTCTGGAATATAGATCCAGGTATTAAAGAAATAAAGGAAGATAGCTGTCCACAAAATGCAGTAGAAGGAAGAACCGATTTCGGCAGACCCGGATATGGCGGTCCCTGTCCTCCTTCCGGGACGCATCGTTATTTCTTCAAACTTTTTGCATTGAATACCACTCTGGATTTCGATACTTCGACAGAAGCTGCAGATCTGGAAAGAGAAATAGAAGATAATATTCTTGCAAAAACTCAATTAGTGGGATTATACAGGCGTTAGCCGGTAAGTGACATTATATTTTTTTTGACCAGTTCAATTATTCCGGGGATTTTTTTTTGTACTGTCCTTGATAATTTTGTGGAAAAAGAAAAAACAGTATCTTTATTGTCGTTTCTGTTTATATTTATTCCGATAAAATAGCCATCCATTTTTATCTTGTAAGTAAGGTAGAATAAATTTAAAACATCCATAAGGGTTGTTTGATGAAAGGAAATAAAACCTGTGCCCGGATATTCTGAACCGGCAATATCATAGAAGTCCTTTAAAGGTATCTCGTAAAGGTCTCCCTTGTGTGAAGTTTTATCAATTGTTCTGCCGCAGGAATCACGTGACATTCTTATTGCATCTATTATTATGAATTTACAGTTCCTGTATGTCTCAAAGAGGGGAAACAATCTAAAACCTGCTGTCGAACCGTCTATAACCAGTACTCCCGGCGGGATATCTTCTTCCTGCAGCCTTTTAACGATATACACTCCTATACCTTCGTCTCCAAGCAGTATATTTCCGATACCCAGTACAATCGTTTTGATTTTGTCAGGTTTTTTCAAAGGATTATTTAAAATTTTTAACTACGGCGGGTATGTGTTTTTCCCATCCGAGAGCCTGAATGTGAACACCAGCGCAATATGGCCTGACTTCTTCTATCAACCCGGATGCGATCTCGATGCACATAGAGACTTTGTCTTGTGTTCCTTCCATCTTCTTTACAATTGGTTCCGGTACAAATACGCCGGGTACAAATTTGTTCATATAATTTGCCATCTTTTCTGATTTTAACAGGATTATACCAGCAAGGACAGGGACATTAAGATTTTCCTTATGAACCCTTTCCATGAATTTTTTAAAGACTTCAGCGTCAAATATAGCCTGGGTCTGGAAGAACTGAGCACCCTGTTCTATCTTTTTTTTCATCTTTATTATCTGAAGTTCATAAGCAGCTTCTGTATCGGCACCTGGATTGACGACGGCACCCTTGAAGAAAGAAGGTTTCCGGGTCAGATCTTTTCCCGCCAGATCCTTTCCCCCTTCCAGAGTTTTTATTGCCCATAGCAATTGGACCGAATCAAGGTCGAATACAGGCTCGGCCTGTGGATGGTCACCGGTAGTAGTATAGTCACCGGTAAGAGCAAGTACATTTCTTATTCCCATGACATTGGCGCTGAGGAGATCGGATTGAAGGGCAAGTCTGTTTCTATCCCTGCAGGTGACCTGGAATATGGGATCAAGTCCCCATTCTTTTAGTAAATGGCATGTGGTAAGCGATCCAAGTCTCATCACGGAGCTTTGAAGATCGGTAACATTTATTCCATCGGCAACATTTCTCAACTCTTCGGCTGCTACTTTTATCTCTTCGATTTCGGCACCTTTGGGAGGTCCTATTTCACAGGTCACTGCAAATTTTCCTTCTTCAAGGATTTTTTCGAATTTCGATTTTTCTATTTGGATTTCCCTTGTTTCCATAATTACCTTACCTCCTCTTCATCCAGTGCCCATAACCTGGTTTTTCTTAAAGCAGCTGACGGTAATATTTTTGAGTAATCTCTGGGAGGTATGAATTTATTTAATATATCAAGTCTATTTATTCTTTTTAAGCTTTTATATATTAGTTCCCATCCGCAATCCCTTTCAAGATCCGTTTCGCATTTGCCTTTACTCTGTCCTGCACATGCTCCATTTTCCAGCTTTTTAGGGCAGGCGGTATAAGGGCATATTCCGCCAGTATAGTCCAGTATGCAGTCACCGCAGGTATCACATCTTTCGGTACCCTGCCACATACCGGTTATACCGCCAAAAGTTATAGTATTTAAGGCAGGATGGCAGACCTTATCCAGAACTGCTGATGTTGCCTGGACACCAAGTCCGCAGGAAAAAATCAGTATCGAATCAGCATTTTTGATTTCATCAAGTCTTGGTTTTGTTCTTGAACGGATGAGTGCTTTCTGACATAGAAAATCTATCTCCATAACACCGGTAACATTTTTCCCCTCATTTTCAAGTCTTTCCTTTGTGCTGGCAAGAACTGCCTTTCCACCTGTGTTGGCGCCTTCGGGACAGCCCCCACATCCCAGTATGAATATTTTTTTATCTTCTTTTAATTTTATAAGTAATTCTTCTACAGGTTTAAATTCGGTTAATATCATAGAACCTCCTAAAAAACATTTAAATCTTTAGACTATTTTATATTTAGCTATCATATCTTTTTTTGGTGTTACCATATGAACCGCACAGGCGGTACAGGGGTCAAAACTTCTAATAACTCTTAAAATCTCGATAGGACTGCTGCTTTCTTTTATTTTAAGGCCAATAAGTGCCTGTTCATATGGGCCCGGCTGTCCATCTTTATCTTTTGGCGATGCATTCCAGGCAGTCGGGGTGATTACCTGATAATTGGAAATCCTTCCGTCTTTTACGTTTAACCAGTGTCCCAGAGCGCCTCTTGGCGCAGAGCAGAGACCTATTCCCTTTCCCTCGGAAGGAGGTTCATATTCGACTGTTGTAAGTTCTCCGGCTCTAAGCTGCCCTGCCCATTTTAATAGCTGATCGGCTATAATCTTTGCCGAAAGCGCTCTTCCAAGATGTCTTCCTGCTACCGAATACATACTTGAAATATTTCCTCCTATTTCAGATAAGGAGCTGTTGACTACGTCTACGATATAAGGATCTTTTTTACCGAGGTAAGTCGAAAGTACGTCAGCAATAGGACCAACCTCGTAAACTTTACCATTATATCTGGGTGATTTGATCCAGGAATAACCTGACTCCTTTTCTGATGCTGGTTCGGTCTCACCGCTGCCGGGACTTAAGGGTTCGGCGTTCTTATACCAGCTGTGAGTTACATCTTCGGTTATTTGGTTTATATCGATCTCGCTGTATTTATCTATATTATTGACAAGCCCACCCTTCAGGAGAGTATCATTATAGCTTCCATTTGATTTTATCCTGTATGAGTCATAGGCAAGCAGGTTCTGGCAGCCTTTTCCAATTTCCAGATATTCGTTGTATGTTTTTGCCACTGCTATAACATCAGGCAGGTAGCAATTTTTGGTAAAATCCAGGATTTCTTCCAATCTCCACATAAATTCGGTTATTTTGTCTGAAGTCAATTTTTCGGTTACACCGCCTGCTACGATTGCAGAATCATGGGGCCACTTGCCGCCGAAAATAGTGGCTGCCTGCTGGGCTTTCCTGTAAATATCAAGGGCTTTGATATAATGACCGGCTACCATACTGGTTGTTTTTGCGTCAAACTTATAATCTATAGCATCTCTGGGTAGAAATGGATTGGAATATCCCTGTTCGAGAAAATACTTCAATATATTTAAATCCTTGTTTCCTCCTTCATATTCCAGGACTCTTGCGGGATCTATATAATCAAGTCCGCTTAGAATATAAAAATGCAGGATATGATCGGCAATGCTCCTGGTACCCAGGATAAGGTTTCTCATCAGGATCCCATTTTCGGGTATCTTATCGGTAAGACCGGCATAATCATCTACAGCGCTAACCGAGGCAATAGCATGGGGTTCCGGACATACGCCGCATATTCTCTGAG
>CAZYQD010000057.1:0-6571 GCA_964649405.1 uncultured Actinomycetota bacterium | reverse complement strand
TCATAGACTTCAAAGGAAACATCATCGACGGCTTTTATTTTCCCATAAGATTTTTTTAAATTTTTTACCTGGATTACAGCTTTATTCATTACAGATTGTTCCTTAACAAATTTTTTAAAGTATAGTTATATTTTTATAATCAGTCAAGATAGTATTTGATTTAGTAATTTTAAATTATTTTTAATAAATATTTAATCAAATTTTAACAATAAACACTTTAATATTTTGTAGAATTTGCTTTAATAACATTGGTTAAAATTTAGAAGAAAGGAAAAATTAAAATGATAAAGAGTAGAAGTAATCTATTGATATTAATGAGTATGGCAATAATAATATTATTCCTGGGAATCACGATTTTCTCTGGCTGCAAGGAAGAAGCCGCACCAGGAGAAGAAATTGTTGAGGAGGAAGAAGTAACCGAAGAAGAATCTAAAGTAAAACAGTTTGAGGGTCAGGAACTCCTAATTTCCGGTTCCACTACACTGCTTCCATTTGCCGAACCTGCAGCTGTAGCCTTTATGGATAAATATGGAGGATCTGTGACCATAGCCGGAGGTGGTTCAGGAACAGGTATATCAGAGTGCATAAATGAAATCAATGATATTGCCAATTCATCAAGACAGGTTGCAAGTGAAGAAATAGAAGAAGCGCAGTCAATAGGGATCGAACTGGTTGAAGTGCTGGTTGCTTATGATGGTATATCTATAATACTAAGCGGAAATATAGAAGGGGTGGAAGAGCTCTCGATAAGGCAGCTCTCCGATATCTTCAGGGGCATTATCACAAACTGGAGCGATGTCGGAGGCCCGGATGCAGAGATAATACTGGCTTCAAGAGACTCCGCTTCTGGAACTTATGAGTACTTCCTGGAAGCGGTGGTTCAGATGGAAAAGAGTGAAGAAGAAAACGACTTTGCACCAACCGTATTAGCTCTTCAATCCAACGCCGATATAGTGAATACGGTTATCACGACCGATAATGCTATTGGATATATCGGGCTGGGTTATTTACAGGAAGCACTTGATAAAGGCGCCAGTGTAATAACTGTAGAAGGTGTTGAACCATCTGTTGAGACTATAAAAAATGGCACTTATCCAATTTCCCGCGGTCTTTATAATTATTATCGCGAAAATGATTTAAACGAGATGGGTCTTGCTTATCTTGACTTTATTCAAAGTAACGAAGGCCAGGAAATTGCTCTTGATACCGGATTTGTGCCCATTAACTAATAGTACTGGCATTAGATACAATAAATACCCGACATCCAAACTGAATCATAAAAGGATTGCATGGTGATGGGGCTATAGAACAGGATAATTCTATAGCCCTGGTATTTTTATAAGATTTAAAATGTAAGCTAAAGAATATCTGTTATAATATTATTTTGATGAAGAAGCTGAGATTAAAATTAAGAGTCGTTCAGAATTTTCTTGTCGGTAAGTTTATTTTTGTAAATGGGATTATTTCCATAATCATTTTAGGTTTAATTCTCACTTTTTTAGTTTATAATTCGATAAGATTTTTTTCTTCATATCCCTTTTTTGATTTTCTTTTTGGTACCAGATGGTCTCCTACGGTAAACGAAAAGTTTGGATTCGTGCCACTCCTGGTTGGATCTCTGGAAGTTGCTTTTGGCGGTATTCTGATAGCAATACCTCTGGGAGTGGGGGTGGCCATATATATCGGGGAACTAGCGCCAAGGTTCATAAGGGAAATTTTTAAACCGATTATTGAAGTACTGGCTACAATTCCGTCGGTGGTTATAGGTTTTATCGGTTTAAAGACCATAGTTCCCCTGGTAAAAAATGTCTTTAACTTGAGCATTGGTCTTACGGCACTTGCCGGTTCTATAACGCTGGCTTTTATGAGTCTTCCCACTATTATATCTATTTCTGAAGATGCCATAAATGCGGTTCCCACCAGGTTCAGGCATGCTTCGATGGCTCTGGGGGCAACAAAATGGGAGACCACAATAAGAACCGTATTTCCAGCGGCATCTTCGGGTATTATGGCGGCGGTGATGCTGGGATTGGGAAGAGTGGTCGGTGAAACAATGACTGTCCTGATGATAACAGGGAATTCTCCCCGGATCGTATTTTCCTGGCTGCAGCCGGTCAGGACCATTACCGCTACCATTGCGGCAGAGATGGGGGAAACAGTCCAGGGAGGATTGCATTATTCCGCATTGTTTGCAATAGGTTTAATATTGTTCATTATGACGTTTTTGATAAATCTGATAGCGGATAGATATGTACAAAGAATAAGAAGTATTTGATTTTAGAAATTTAAATGAAATACAGGTATCTAAAACAAAATCTCTGGTATTCCATACTGCTTTTCTTAAGCATCATAGTGATCAGCTTTGTTTTTGGTATCATAATATACCTTTTTGTCAAAGGGGGTCCGGCCCTTAGCTGGGAATTTATATCCCAGAAGCCAAGTGCGGGAATGCGCGAGGGAGGAATACTGCCTGCTATACTAGGCACCCTTTATCTGATAATCGGCACGGTCATAATTGCTTTACCCATAGGAGTGTTTTCGGCTATTTATCTAAATGAATATGCCAGGAAGAATAGACTTACCAGGATCATAAGACTGTCTATCATAAATATGTCCGGCGTCCCTTCGGTAGTATTTGGGTTATTCGGACTGGGCTTCTTTGTCATGTTTTTAAAGTTTGGCAAATCCATACTTTCAGGTTCTCTTACTCTGGGATTTCTTATTCTTCCTATAATCATAACTGCGTCCGAGGAAGCATTAAAAAGTGTTCCGGATACCTACAGAAATGCTTCATTTGCACTGGGAGCCAACAAATGGCAGACTGTCGTAAGGATAGTATTGCCGCAGGCACTTCCGGGTATAATCACCGGTTCGGTTATCGGTATTGGCAGGGCAGCAGGAGAGACTGCGCCTATAATCTTTACCGTAGTCGCATTTTCACAGCCAAATCTTCCAAATTCGATTTTCAGCCAGGTAATGGCTCTTCCATATCACCTGTATGTTCTGGCAACACAACTTCCAAATGCTCCGGAAGACATGCAATGGGGTACCGCTCTTGTGCTGTTAATAATGGTGTTGTTTTTTACCGTAATCGGAGCGGCTATAAGAGCAAGAGCAAGAATGAGAAGAAGAGAATAATTATTCGAGATTATACTTTGGTAGTTATTGTTCTATTTTTTAAGATAACAAGAAGCAGACATTTTCTTAAGCTGTATTGATTTTTCTTCTTTTATAGATTATCTCATTTATAAAGTTAATGATTAGAACCGGTACAATAGAACATGTTATGATAAACAGCCAGTGATATAAGTTCAGGCTGGCTGTTTTAAATACACCCTGCAGCCAGGGAACATAAATTATTGCAACCTGCATCAGTATCGATGCGATTATTGCAAGATTCAAGTATTTATTCTCCAGTATATGTTTTCTGAATATACCCTTATTTTTAAACCGGAAATTGAATGTATGAAGCAGCTGTGTAATGACCAGAGTGGTAAAAACAGAGGTTTGAAAAACTTCCCGGTCATGAAGCAAGTTGTGTGTATTAAAGAGCATTGGACCAGCAAAATATATAAAAAGTGCTCCCAGGGTCAATATCATTCCCTGCCAGAGGATTGTTATAAGTCCTCTTCTGCTCAGGATCTGTTCCTTTTTTTTGGTGGCTTTTCTATCCATAATATCTTTTTCGGGAGGATCTATCCCCAGCGCCATAGCCGGAAGTCCGTCGGTTATCAGGTTCATCCACAGGATCTGGACAGGCAGCAGCGGAATGTAAAGGAGTCCCCTTTCTCCTGTAACAATATATAGAATATAATCACCCACCACTATGGCAATAAACATAAGAAGGACTTCCGATATATTGCATGACAGCAGGAATAATATGAATTTTTTTAGGTTATCATATATGATCCTGCCTTCTTTTATGGCTTTTACTATGGTTGCAAAATTATCGTCGGTTAAAATCATATCACTTGATTCTTTACTGACATCGGTTCCTACGATACCCATTGCTACACCAATATCCGCTTTTTTAAGCGATGGAGCATCATTGATCCCATCTCCTGTCATTGCCACGATATGCTGGTTTTTCTTCAGGGCTTCTACAATTCCCACCTTATTGGAAGGAGAAACCCTTGCAAAGATCCTTATATCTTCGATTTGTGCTTCCAGTTCCTTTTCGGTCATCGAGTCCAACTCCATACCATCGATTATTTTGTCTCGCGGACCCAGTATTCCCAGTTCCTCTCCGATGGCTTTTGCAGTTATTTTATGGTCTCCGGTAACCATTATTATTTTAATATTAGCTTTTTTACATTTTTCAATTGCATCATATACTTCCGGCCGGGGTGGATCGATCATTCCCACTATACCCTGATATACAAGGTCTTTTTCTGCATCATCTATTTTTTTCTCATCCGGCAGACTGTCCAGATATTTAAACGCAAAGGCAAGATTTCTCATCGCTTTTTCGGCAAGTGCATGATTCTTTTGGATTATTCCTTTCCGGTCAGCATCTGTAAGATTTTCGATTTTTCCATCCTTTAATATTTTGCCGCATTTACCAACTATTACCTCGGGAGCTCCTTTTGAAAAGAGGATATACTTATAACTATTGTGTTTTTCGCTGGCCGGTATTTTATTTATGGTACTCATCATCTTGCGTTCGGAATCAAAAGGTTCCTCCAGCTGTCTGGGGTAATCCTTTTCCAGATTAGATTTATCGATTGAATAGAAACTGCCCATCTCGATGAGAGCGGTTTCGGTAGGATCTCCCTTTATTTGTCCATCTTCCTGATTTATGTAGTAGGCATCATTACAGAGCACCGCGTTTTTTATCAGGAGTTCCAGGGTTCCGGAAACATCGTGGGTTTTTATATTCGGAGATATTTTATTATTTTTACTATCTTTCTTATTATATTTTGTTATGAAATCATTATAATCCCTGATCTCTTTCAGTCCCGCATAAATCCTTCGTACCGTCATCTTATTTTCAGTAAGTGTTCCTGTCTTATCGGTGCATATTACAGACACACCTCCAAGAGTCTCAACGGAGCTTAATTTTCTTACTATGGCATTGTTTTTTGCCATCTTCTGGACACCCAGCGCCAGAGATACTGTGACTATTGCCGGCAGTCCTTCGGGTATTGCGGCAACCGCGAGCGCCACGGCAACAAGCAGCATCTGGGCAACCGAGTTACCCTTGAGTATGCCCGATAAAAAGACAATGGCACTAATAGCAAGACATATTATTCCGATCTTCTTTCCAACGGTTTTTAATTCGATCTGTAGAGGAGTCTGTTCCTCTTCTGCCTGGATCATACTGGCAATTTTTCCGATCTCGGTATTTTGTCCTGTGCCTGTAACAACAGCGATACATCTGCCTTTCGCGATGGTGGTACCGCTGAATAACATATTTTTTTTATCGCCAGTGGGAAGTTTCGTTTTATGAAGAACATTGGCAGTCTTACTTACAGGCATCGATTCCCCTGTAAGTATCGATTCATTGGCTTGAAGATTTACCTGTTCAATGATCCTGCAGTCCGCTGGTATGAGATCTCCCGCGGTCAGTTTGATGATATCGCCGGGGACAAGTTTTTTGGAATAGATACTGCCTTCACGGCCATCTCTTATCACCAGCGCAGATGGAGAAGCAAGCTCTTTTAAAGCCTGCAGAGCTTTTTCGGCACGGAATTCCTGGACAAAACCTAAAACGGAATTTATTAAAAGGATGATAAGTATTACTATAGCGTCGGTGATTTCCCTTATTATAATTCCGGAAATGAATGCTGCGGCAATAAGTATCCATATCATGAAGTCATTGAACTGGGAAATGAAAATCCTGAACGGGGTTCGTCCTTTTTTTTCTTCTAACTCATTGTATCCATATTTTTTTATCCGCTCTATAGAATCTTTTTCACCGATACCTGTTTTTATATCGGTATCAAGTTCCTTTACGACATCTTCGACAGACTTTGTATGCCACAATGTTTTACTGGGATTACTGGATCCTGGCAAGGATTTGACTGTCTTATTTTTGATCTTTATTCTCACTTAATTAAGTCATAAATATATTAATAGAACCAATTAAATTTAAGTCACGCGACATTAGAATATATATAATATTGCATGTAAATTGTAAATGGTCGAAGCTTATTTATTCACTCCAGATATCATGAAACATTTCCCATTCGCTAATATTATCTCTGATGTATTTTTCCATGACCTTTATCACTTTTTTCATATTTTGGGCAATCAACATTTCTTTATCCCCTTCTCTTATCAGGTCTATCGGATTTTCGAATGTCAGGAGATGGTTATATTTATCCTTTCTGTGGATGAAACCCGGTATCAGCGGCGCTCCCGATTTCAAAGCTATTTGCAGAGCCCCGGTAGGGAGGTAGGCAGTCTTGCCGAAGAATTCAAACGGTCTGGCAGCCTGGCCTGTAGGATCCCAGTCTGACGGTATGGCAACTATTTCATTGTTCTTTAGTATTTTAAAAATATTCAAAATTTTATTTATATATAGAGTCTTCAGTCCTTTGGATAGTCTTTTTGATTCAAAAAATCTTCT
>CAZYQD010000056.1:0-6754 GCA_964649405.1 uncultured Actinomycetota bacterium | reverse complement strand
ACACTGGTGGATAAAGGTTTGATAAAAGATGCAGGCAGGCTTAAAGAACCCGGAAATCCTATTTTATATAAAGTAACAGAAAGATTTCTGGAACTTATAGGTATAGAAAGTCTAAATGAACTTCCTCCCCTGGAAGATTTAAAAGAAAATAAAGAAGATATTCCTAAAATGGATGAATAAAAAATCCAAAGACAGGACATGCATTGCTGTATAAAAATATGAAGGGACCAAAGTCAAAAATCAAGAAATTATTATTATTAATAATAATAATTATCTCGGTTTCGTATCTTACTTCCTGCAAAGGCGGAAGGGACGAAGAACCTGTGGATGCAGGAGTATTTTCGGGTATTCCTGATTCATATCTTATAGGCAGAATGGATATATCCGGTCAGGCTATAGATATAAATATAAGCGGCAATTATGCATACCTCACAAATGATCTCGGCATCCTCTATGTAATAGATATCAAGGATAAGGAAAATCCTGAGATAGTAGGAAGGTGCAAAGGTGTGGAATCGGCGAATATTGTAATCGTCAAAGATGATTATGCGTATATTTCTTATACGGAATGGGTAAGCAATGATAATAACGATTTCCAAACCAACTGTGGATTTTATGTAGTGGACATAAAGGACAAGGAGAATCCCAGACTGGCCGGCAACTACAATACAGGAGAAAATAATAATAAATCTGTATTTGGAATGTTTATAGATAAGGATTATGCGTATATTAATACTTCTGTTGAAGAAGGAAATCTGGAAACAAGCAGTCTGGAAATAATTGATATTTCGGAAATAGGGAACCCTGAAATAGTTAGTGAGTTTGAAATAGACGGTTTACCTTCGAGTATATGGATAGAAAATGATATTGCATTCGTAAATGTCAATTTTTATGATTATGAGAAAAGAGAAGATATAAATGAAAGCAAGCTGCTTGTTATAAATATAGAAGATAAAAATAGTCCCGAAATAATAAATTCATGCAGGATTCCTTCAAATTCATGGGGGCTTTATGTTACTCAAGACAACGCCTATATTTCAAGCTCACAAAGCGATGAAGATAATAGGAGTTATACTGAAAGCCTGCTTCAAATAGTGGATATTGGAGATTTATCAGACTTAAGGATTGTTGGAAAATGTAAGATTCCTGGCGGAGCATGGGAAATTGATAGTGCGGGTGATTATATTTACATATCCAGCTTATCGGGAGGAATATATGCCATAGATGTAAAAGATAGCAATAACCCGGTCATTGCGGATAGCCTGAATACCGGTGGGACTTCCTATGATATAACAATCGAGGGCAATTATGGATATATTGCAGATGGATTCAAAGGAATGAGTATTGTAGAACTATCCGGTAATTCCGGAAAAGAAGAAAAATTGTATTACGTCGACATACAGGATAAAAATCTGCCTCCAATAGCTGTAATAGAAGTCACCGGAGACAAAATGGAGGGAGGCAATTATCAAATAAAAAACCCTGTGTACTTTAACGCCTGGGAAGCATTCGATCCTGACGGAGATGAATTGGAATATTTATGGGAAGTAGATGGAATTAAAGATTCGGATGAAAAAACCTTTACTCATTATTTCGATAAATCCGGAGTTTACGAGGTAAGACTTACTGTTTCGGATGGAGCAGAAAGCGATGAGGCAATTGTGGAAATAATGGTTGCAGAAATTGATCTACCCATAACATCTTCCATTAGGAATGATTTTAAAATAGAACTAAATTATACACTTTTTAATAATAGTACAGAAAACCTCAAAAGTATAAATTGTTTCATAAGGATCCCGCAGACCTATTATCCATATCAGATAATAAATAATTATTCGGCAAATTATGTGGACTTTAATGAATTATTCGATAATTACCGAAATTCTCTGTTACATTTTGAAATCGATGATGAACTTCCGGGAGGAAAAAGTTTGACTGTATCGGTTGTTATAGATGCAACGGTTTATGAATTCAAATATGAAGATATCGAAGGTGATTATTTAGATTATGATAAAGATGACCCTGATTTTATATCATATACTTCCGATGACCTGTTTATTGATTCTGATAATCCTGAAATCCTTAATATTGCGAAATCGCTTACCAGGAATGTGACGGATCCGGTAGAAATATCAAGAATCTTATATAATTTCGTGATCCGAAATCTTTATTATGATTTTCCCAGAGCCGAAGAAGGAGATTACGAATTTCTTTATGCATCGGAAATACTGGAAAGAGGAAAAGGAGTATGCAGCGATTATGCCATACTTTATACAGCGCTTTTAAGAGCAGCGGGCATACCTTCAAGACTTTCTGCAGGTATTCCTGTATATACTATTCTGTTTGAAGATGAAAAAGAAATAGACGAGGGACATGCATGGGTAGAAATTCAATTGCCTGGTTATGGATGGATACCTGTAGATATTACACCTGAAGGTGATTTTATGTCCGCCAACTATTATCTGGATATTTCCACGGAAAAAGGTTCCGGATATTTATATGAAAACAAGACAATGGACTGGGGAAGTTATTATTATGATGGATTCCTTTTTTCATGGGATAGTGACGAGATTCCCAGGACAGAGCAGGAATTTATTTTCAGAGTATCGGATATCGACCTGCATGATATAACGCTGGACTGATATTTTTTAAATAAAAAATTAAACAATTCTAAAAATCATTTACTATCTTTATAAAAAGAATTCTCTTTATGCAGTATTCTTACTACTATATAATTTAATCATTAAGATATTCCTTAAAATTATCAGCATTATTTCCGCAGTAAAATATAAAAAGATTATGAATTTAGATTAAATGCTATGATATAATAATAACTCTGTAAAGAAGTCAATAAAATTCAATAACAATAAAGTGATTATTATTTTAAAATGGTACTTTTAATTTACAATATAATAGTATCCTTTATGTTGTTTGTGTTTTTCATTAACTTTCTTGTTAATTCTATTCTTTTCAAGGATATAACAAATTACAAGCTCCCGGATAAAATAAAAAAAGAGAATCCTCTTATATCGATTCTTATACCTGCGAGAAATGAGGAGAAAAATATTGGGAAATGTCTGCTTTCCTTACTAAAGCAGGATTATAATAATATAGAAATTCTGGTACTTAATGACAATTCTACCGATGAAACTGCAAGGATTGCCGGAGATATTTCAAATAACTACAAAAATGTAAAGTTGATCCACGGCAAACCTTTACCAGAGGGATGGACAGGTAAAAATTATGCCTGTTATCAATTATTTAAAAAGTCAAAAGGCAAATACCTGTTTTTCACAGATGCGGATACCATACATAAAAAAGAATCTGTTACCAGCGCAGTAAGCTGTCTTGTGAGGGAAAAACTGGATTTATTGTCAGCATGCCCTGAGCAGGTCATGAAATCATTTCATGAGAGAATGGTCATCAATCTGACGAATTTTCAAATTTTAATTCCGCCTCTGATATTTATTCGAAAATCCAAAATCCCCGTATTTGGTAGTGGGATAGGCAGTTTAATGATCGTAAAGAGAGATATTTACCGGGATATGGGAGGACACAGGAGTATAAAAAATAGCTGTGTGGAAGATACCGCTATCTCAAAATTGTTTATCAAGAATGGTTATAAATTCATGATTTTTAACGGAAGAAGGATATATTCGACCAGATTATACGATAGTTTCAATGAAATATATGAAGGTTTTTGCAGGACCTTTCTTGGAAATTTTAACAGTAAGTTTGCAGTTTCATTGATTATTCTTGTTATGTTTATTTTCTTTTTGCTACCATTTATATTGCTGCCACTTTTGCCATTTATTGAATTCAGGATAAATACGTTGTTATATTCGAATCTATTTATAGTATCTCTTCAAATTCTATTTATTTTATTGACAAGGACGATGGCTACAATAAAAATAAACGGAAAAATCATTGATATCTTTTTACATCCCATATCGATATTCTATATGGTCTTCATGAATTCCAGACTTTTATTTCATAACAGAGGGAAATCTCAGATCAGATGGAAGGGCAGGATGTACAGGTATTCATCGAATTTTTCTAATGGATTTCCAAAATAAATAAATGGATTCTCAAAGAAAACAAATACTTGAAGGTAACCTGAATAAATTGCTGTTCAGATTTGCAATACCAGGAATTCTTGGACTTCTTTCGGGTTTCCTTTATATTATAGTAGATACGATCTTTGTAGGGAAGGGAGTCGGTCCTCTTGGAATAACGGCCCTTTCTATTGCGTTACCTATATTGCTTTCGATGATGGCAATCGGACTTATGGTGGGAACAGGATCAGCCTCGATTATTTCAAGGGCTCTGGGTAAGAACGATATGAAGAGTGCAGTAAATGCCATGGGTAACGGAACCATATTAAATCTCTTTCTCAACATTATCTTCATTGTATTAGGATATATATTTATTGATAGAGTGCTGTTATTTTTTGGTGCTTCAACGGAAGTCATACCACTTGCAAAGGAGTATCTGGTTATTGTATTTCCCGGCTTTATACTTCTTTCCTTTTTGATTACTACAAATGATTTTGTAAGAGCGGAAGGGAAACCCAGAGCAGCAATGTATTTTATTGCTGTGGGATCACTGCTAAACATCATACTTGATCCAATCTTTATTTTTGGTTTTAAGATGGGTATAAAAGGTGCTGCTATTGCTACGCTAATAGGTGAAATATTAAGCACGGTTCTTATAATCTGGTTTTATATATGGGGTAAAAGCATTTACAGGTTCAGACTTCCTATGTTTAAAATAGATTTTAAAAAAATAAGGGATATACTCCTTTTAGGTTGCCCGAGTTTTATAATGATGACAATTACCAGTGTAGTGATCCTGATCTTCAATAGAACGCTTCGAGTATATGGAAATGATATCTATGTAGCTATTCTGGGTATAGGTTACCGTATGATCGGGTTTATACAGGTACCAATTGTTGTGATATCGCAAAGTTTCGCCACTATCTCGAGTTTTAACTACGGTGCTAAACAATACCTGCGGGTAAAGAAAATACTGGGAATAACAATTATGTGGACCACTATTATATCCCTGATTGCTTTTATACCCATGATGTTCTTTCCGCGTTATTTTTTAAATATTTTTAGCAGTGATCCGGCACTTATAGAGATGGGAGTCTTACCTTTAAGAATACTTACTATCTTTTTCCCTCTGGTGGGAATGCATATGGTCAGCGCAAGTTTTTTCCAATCTCTGGGGAAAGCGGTACAATCTCTGCTGATTATTTTAACCAAACAATTCTTATTTTTAGTTCCTGCTATTTATTTACTTCCAAAAATTTTTGGTTTGAATGGAGTATGGCTGGCAATGCCGGCTGCAGATTTTTTATCCTTATCTATCGCCGGTATATTCATATTTTATGAAATGAAGACTTTTAACCGTAAGGTCGCCCTGGAAGTACTTGAAACCAATTAAAATAAAAAATTTCTAGGAAGATGTTCCTCCCAGACGGACGAGTATATATTTAAAGATTTCCTCCGGTATATTTATTTGGGTAGCTTTTTCGAATCCTTCAAATCCGGGATATGAATTTACTTCGCAAACTTTATAACTATTTTGATCAAATAAAATATCGACTCCTGCAATGTCCAGGCCAACTATTTTTGCCGATTCAACGGCGAGCCATTCGATAGTAGGATTTATTTTATAGGATATGACTTCTCCTCCTGCTGAATAATTTGCTTTAAAATTATCATCTGACGCTGTCCTGAGCATGGCGCCTATTGCTCTGCCGCCAATGACAATAACCCTTATATCTCTTCCTTTACTGGTACTGATAAACTCCTGTAAGATTAAGTTAGTTTTAGGATCTTTGGAAATTTCAAGCAGATTCACCAGGTCATTTAATTTATTTCTATTCTCTACAAGGAAAACGCCCCTCCCCTTGGATCCTATAACTGTTTTTATTATCAAAGGATAAGAAAATTCTTTTTCTACGAAAGAGGTATTTAGAGGAAACTTGGCAAGCATTGTCTTAGGAATCGGAATGTTACTGGATGATAAAAGCTGTAATGTCGATAGTTTATCTTTTGCTGTTTCCATGCTCTGACTTGGATTTAATATGAAAACTCCCAGTATTTCAAAATGTCTAATTATAGCAAGTGCATAATATGTAACAGTTCCAATTCTTGGAATCAAACAATCCGGAAGTTCTATAATATTGCCGTTGTAGATAATACTTTTTTTGTCTTCTTTTGTAACGATCAAATCTAACTCTTCGGGAGCTACCAATTTTAATTCTATATTTGCGTTCCTGGCAACCTCATTGAATCTTTTGCTAGTATAGGAATTAAAATCTGATTTTCTTTCCAGTATCCATATTTTAATTGGTTTCATAATATAGTTTTAAATAAAAAAAAAGAAGTAAAATATTAAAATTGCCTCTTATAAATAGTGATATTTTATACTAAAATTAAACAGGTTAGAATAGGCCATTTATAAGAGAAAAATATTTAAAATACATTGTGACTTTAAAGTTCAGGGGTATTATTTTTACTAAATATTTATATTTCCAGTAACATGAAAAAAGATAAATCAATAATTCTAGAAGATTCACACAAAAGAAATATAGCACTTTTTTCCCTGCTGGTATCTGTCTTTCTGGTTGTTGTAAAGATTGCAATAGCTTACTTTACAAACAGTATGGGTGTCTTTTCGGAAGCTTTAAACAATGGTCTGGATATCGTAACTGTTCTAATAACATTTCTGGCAATAAGAATAT
>CAZYQD010000055.1:0-6832 GCA_964649405.1 uncultured Actinomycetota bacterium | reverse complement strand
TATGCACAGATCGATGCAATTCTGGATGAGGATCCTTTGAATAAAATAGTTACAAGAACACCACATAATTGGGGGGGCTTGCTTAAGTTAAACGGACCGGATAAAAAAAGGAAGATGGACAGCCAAAAATCCCTTTGCACATTCCCCTGGTATTCATTGACTGTTTTTTATGATGGGAGAGTATTTTTATGCCCGCAGGACTTCGAAGGCAGGATTTGTCTGGGGAGTTTAAATAATGATAGGATAAATGAGATCTTTAATGGTAAAATCATAAAAAGTATGAGGAATACATTTATATCGGGCGAAGCCGGGAATATAATTCCTTGCAAAAATTGCGACAGGATTACGAGGAAGACTTTTTTGAATATCCCGCTGGAATATCTGGGAGTTTTTGTAAAAGATCATTTAAGAGGTTAAAAGAGAATTGATATTTATTTTTTTTTAATTTATTCTATCAAGATCAGGAAAGGGGTTGATTAAAATAGAAAAATACGAGAATAAAATACAGAAGGAGCTTTTTGATAGAAATAAATCAAAAACTGCTAAATATATAAGTCTTTTTATAGGTAAAAAAGGCTTTTTTAATTTATTAAAATACGAATTGATAATTATGTTGTTTCAGGATATGCGCGGAGCTGCAGGGATTTTTTTTAGAAACTTATTTTATCCCTTTCTTTTTAAAAAAGTTGGGAAAGGTGTTAGTTTTGGAAAATCGATAACAATAAGACATCCTCATAAAATATCCATTGAAGACGATGTAGTGATAGACGATTACTGTGTCCTGGATGCAAAAGGCCCGGAAAATAATGGCATCTATCTAAGTAAAAATATTTTTATCGGCAGAAACAGTATATTGAGCTGCAAGAATGGCGATATAATCCTTGAAAAAAATGTAGTAGTAGGATTCAATTGCGAGATAGTTTCTGCGAGCAGCGTAGTAGTTGGCGAGAATACATTGATTTCTGCATATGTTTATATCATAGGCGGGGGACATGATTATTCCAGAGTGGATATTCCCATATCCGAGCAGGAAAAGCCTTCTTACGGTATAACAATAGAAAAAAATTGCTGGATAGGTGCAGGCGCTATAGTTTTTGATAATGTCACCATAGGAAATGATACTATTATCGGAGCAGGAGCAGTAGTCTCTAAGGATATCCCGGCCTTTTCAATAGCTGCCGGAGTTCCCGCAAGGGTAGCAAAATCAAGAAAATAACTAAATAGTTCTATTTTCAGAAAATGAAAAAGTGGATTATTTCTTTTTATCGAAAAAATAAGAAAACAATACTGCTTATCTTGAGGATCGCAATAAGTGCCTCTCTTATTGTTTACCTGGTAAGTACGCGAATAGAGTCTTTTTCAGATATAATCGAAATTTTAAAATCATCAAATAAGTTTTTACTTTTGCTCTCATTATCCACACATGCTCTCGGGACCTATATTACCGCTGCAAGATGGAAGACTCTTCTGAATACGCAGGGAGTGAAATTAAGCAATATGACACTGAGTTCCACTGTTCTCATAGGTTCCTTTTTTAATAATTTCCTTCCCACCAGTATAGGAGGAGATGTGTTCCGGGCTTACGATGCTTCAAAGAAAGGTAATATTCCCCTGGGTTCTTCAGCTTCTGTGATTCTCGTAGAAAGATTCTCCGGAGTGGTAAGTGCGGCAACCTATGCCACCATAGCACTTTTTTTAGGTTTTACAGCTATAGGCCACCAGTCTGTAATAGTTCCTATTATAATATTTTTTGTTGTAAGTCTGATACTGGGTTTTTTAATTATCAATCCCTCTTTGTTTAGATTGGGTAAAGCCAAAACCAGTAAATTCAAATTTGTGCGTAAAATTGCGGATAAATTAACAAATGTTAGTAATACTCTGGCAAGTTTCAAAAAATTTAAATTAGTGCTGGTAGAGGTAATGATTTTCAGTTTTCTACTTCAATTTTCAGTTATACTTAATTATTGGCTGGCTTCTATAGCCCTGGGAATCGATCTAAACCTGACTGCATTTATTTTCATTGTACCCGTAGTGGCGGTAATAGCTATGATTCCCATCTCTATCGGAGGTATAGGGCTCAGGGAAAACTCCCTTGTTATTATTATGGTTGCAATGGGAGCAAACAATGAGAAAGCAGCGTTATGTTCTCTTCTTATACTGTTTATGTTGATTATATTGGGAATAATCGGAGGGATCACATATATTGTAAGGCCTTATTTTGAAGGTAAATTTAAAAAAAGAAGTGCTTAAAATCCAGGAAGCAACTTGACCAGCAACCTCCTGATCCACGCAGTGATTCTCATAAAAAACTCGCCGTATTTAGAATATATAACAAAATATCCTGCGGCTTTCGTGATAGAAACTCTTCTGAAAACACGGAATCCAAATCTACGGAAACACATTGCAATATGTTTCCTGGAAAAACCAGGAAGATCAAGCAGTGAAACCCTTCGCGAGACATATCCTTCAGGTATAGTTTGATTAGGATCGAAATATCCTTTTTCTATGGAATAATCATATAACTCTGTTCCGGGATAAGGATAAAAAACAAATATACTGACAACATCGGGTTTTATTTCCAGATTCAATCTGATGGTATCAAGATGTTTTTTATAGGTCTCTTCAGGAAGGCCAACCATGTTCAGTGTCTTTATCTGAAATCCTAATTTTCTGGCCATTTCCGTAGTTTCCAGGATTTGACTATTTGTCATATTTCTTTTCAGGATATTTCGTCTTAGATCCTCGCTGCCGGATTCCACACCGAAATCAATTCTTCGCCCACCCGCAGATTTAAGATCGCTTAACATTTCTTCGCTGCACATCTCGATCCGGCTGCTAAAAACAAAAGATTTACCGACTTCTTCAGAATATCTTCTGCAAAACTCCTTGCGGATCATCTTATCAGGCATAAAAATATCGTCGTCGAAAAAAAATTCTTTAAACTTATATCTTTTAATAAGGTAATCCAGCTCATTTATTATGTGAGCGGCAGAACGGAAACGGACATAATTTCCGGCCTGTGTCTTACTCATACTTTTATTTGCGCAATATGTGCACTGGTATGGGCAGCCTCTGCCGGAAATTATGCGTACCTGGCCCAGACCATATTTATCTATAGCGCTCTGAAAATCAAAAAGTTCCCTGTCTTCGAATGGAAGCTCATCTAAACTGGCAATGAATGGTCTTGTTTCATTTCTTATGATTACCCCATCTTTTCTGATCCATAGATTTTTTATTTTTCTATGATCTTTTCCTTCGTTCAGGGCGGTTACAAGCTCCAAAAATGGGTACTCTCCTTCTCCAATGCAGATTGCATCCAGACGGGGAACATCTTCGATACATATCGGATAACAGGTAGGGTGAGGTCCCCCGCAGATAGTAAATATTCCTCCGGGGACCTGACTTACAAATTTTTTAATAAAATGGAATTGTTCTGTTGTTGAATAGATACCTATTACATCCGGCCTCTGTTCCTTAAGGTATTCTTCCCATTTTGCAGGGTCAGGTTTCCGCGTGAAATGAATCAGTGAGACTGATTTGAACCCATTTTTTTTAAGTACGGCGGAAAGAAAGGCCAGCCCATGCTGATAGTATAAAGGGCCAAATTTTTGATTTATTTCTGTGAATAAAAGAGATATCTTCATAGTTTATTTCTCAATCTTTACATTGGATTATGGTTAGAAGTTGAGGATATTTAGTATCTTTTGAAAAAAATCTCTTAGATAGTTATCATAAAAACTGAAGTTTACGATTTCTAAAAAAATAATCAATGCCAGTAGAAAAATGACTGTAAAAAAAAGATAATATAAAACTTTTACAAGAATGATTCTTTTCATTTATTTTTTAAGGCGTTTCTCTTTAAAAGAAATAGAATTTTCTCCTGATTGACCCTGATCCTTTTTATTGTATCTGCGAAAATCCCAACAATAAACAATATTATCGAAATAAAAAGAAAAGTACCCCCTACGAATCCCGACCAGATATTGGGAGAGAATGATCCTATGGAGATATAAGTGTATAATAAAATCGATCCGAAGAAGATACTTACTATAAAAAAGAAGAGAGCAATATAAGAAAAGAATGAGAATGGCCTGTAATCCCTGTAAGTTTCAAGAATAATTTTTAATGTATTTATTCCATATTTAAAAAGGTTAGAAGAAATTTTTGATGTTCTCGCAGGAAAATACTTTACCCTGATAGGAATTTCCGCAATTTCCAGTCTTTTAAATGATAGATCGATAAATGTTTCCTGAGTATAAGTGAATCTTCCGTGGAGATTTAGAGAGAGCAGGGTCTTTTGCGAATATGCCCGGAATCCACATGACACATCATAGAATTTTTTACCAACCAGTTTACTTATGAAAATCGACATTAATTTATTTCCCCAGAACTTGGATAAAGGCATCCTTGGATAATAATTTTTATCAATAAATCTGGAAGCCGTTACGAAATCGGCATTGTTTTCTATAATAGGTTTGATAAGTTTGGGAATATCCCGGGGATCGAATTGGCCATCACCGTCGATACTGACCATAGAATCGAAATTATTATCCAGGGCATATTGAAGGCCTTTACCAAATACCGAACCAACTCCCATGTTGAAGTAATTTTTTATTACCGCAGCGCCTGAATCTTTTGCAGTTTTTACTGTATTGTCTGTGCTGCCGTCATCGATAACAAGAACATGTACTTCGGATACATGGTCAAGTTTTTTCGGGACATTTTTGATTACCTCTTCTATTTTTTCTTCTTCGTTATATGCAGGAATTAAAACCAATAATTTTTTTATCATATTAGCTTAATTATATTAATTTTCACTGTTTTTTACTGTCAAAAAAGATTTAAATTATGGCAAATATTGAAATCAGCTTAAACAATTTTATAACTATAGTATAAAAAATAACAGGTTTTATTTTTTTATAAGACCATTCCGGCAAACGTAGAAATAACTTAATATTTAATTGATTTTAGTATAAAATGTGTTTCACGATATCAGTTAAATCGAGTTTTATCAAAGCAATATGAAAATGAAATCTGGAATCTCCGATAAAAAATTTTTTTATATATCGATAATCATTCTTACTATCTTTATTAATCTATTTACTATAATAGCCAGTAAGTATATAGGGGTAAACCTTGAATTTTCAAAAATTTTTGTTTTCTGGTTAGCGGTCCTGATTATAACTTATGGTTTAAAATTTACTTTCTGGTTTTTTTTAAATAGAAAGTTCCAGCTTTCATTTATATATCCTATTTTAAGCCTGAATTACTTTATCTCCCTGTTTTTAGGGAAATTTTTATTTAACGAAGATATCACCATAAACAAAATCATAGGTTCAGTAGTAATAGTTGTTGGAGTCCTTATTATAACCATGTCAAGTAAGAAACTGGAGGGTGTCTGATATATGGCGCTCTATATTTCTCTGGCTATTCTAATTCAATTTCTTGTCGCTCTGTCTCAGGTTATTTTTAAGATAGGAGCCCTTAAAGTAGATTTTAAGAAACCTCTTGTTTACAATCTTAAAAACAAGTACATGCTGGCAAGTATATTTCTATTTATACTTGTCCCGTTTCTTTCTGTGATTACAATGAGGGTGATTGATTTTTCTGATTTTTATTCTTTTACCGCGTTGAGTTATGTTTTTATTATGTTATTTTGCTGGAAAATACTTAAAGAAGATATCGATAAAATGAGAATAATAGGAAATCTTCTGGTAATTGCCGGAGTTATAATATTTAATTTATAAAATATTATTGTTATTATTATATAAATTTTTTTAAGGAGTCTGAGTGCTGCAGAAAATTAAAAAATTGATTGTCGATAAGAGAATAGTAATATTTTCGGTATTTTCCTTTTTGATACCGCTGGTTATTTATTTACTTACTCTGGAACCCAAACTGGTCGGTGGAGACACTGGATGGTATGCTAACCAGATTCCCGAAATGACGCTAATGGTGCCAACCGGTTATCCGACCTTTTCAATGTTTTTAAAACTTTTTACTTATGTACCGATCGGAGACATTGCTTACAGGCTTAATCTTTTTTCTGCAATATTTGGTGCCCTTACCACTCTATTTTTATTTTTGGCCATCAACAAACTGTTAAAAAATGATTTTATAAGCTTCATAAGTTCTATGATATTTGCCTTCATCGTACCTTTCTGGAGTGTGGCAAATAGATTGGAATTTGATACATTAAACACTTTTTTTATAATTCTTTTGATTTTTTCGGCTATTGTTTATTCCGAAAATAAAACAAGGAAATTTCTTTATTTCTTCTTTTTCTGTCTTGGTTTAAGTCTGACCAATCATCCTCTTACCTTTTTTATAGTACCGGCAATCGCCCTGTATATCATTATTATAAATCCACGGATTTTTAAAAGTTTAAAGGCAATTTTTATCAGCGCGGGTTTTTTTATCCTTCCTCTTTTATCTTATTTCTATCTTCTCATAAGATCCCTTCAGGGGTTCGGAGACGTAAATACTTTACTGAGGTTATTCTACTATGTGACAGGCAGGGGAGTTACAGGGGAAATTCACGGCGGAAGTTTTGGTGATAAAGATATTTCATTGATTCTTAAAGTAATAAAAGATTATCTAAACATACTTTACAGCACTTATGGTATCCTGCTTATTATCATAGCAGTAATAGGATTTATCTTTTTAGTAAGAAAAAATAAGAAATTTGGTATCTGTACATTTCTCCTTATTATTTTTAATTTTATAGTACCACCGCTTTATATTGGCCATGCGAATCCAAATTATCTGCTGGGCCCCATGATAGTGATTTCTTTTTATATCGCATTTGGGCTTTTATCGATACTGAATGGAG
>CAZYQD010000054.1:4503-6908 GCA_964649405.1 uncultured Actinomycetota bacterium | reverse complement strand
ATAGATTCCTTTCAGTTTAAGCAGTTTCTCATGGGTACCTTCTTCCACTATTCTGCCGTGGGAAAGCACTATTATTTTATCTACATTTTTTATAGTGGAAAGGCGGTGGGCAATTATTATGGTGGTCCTGTTCTTCATTATTCTGGTCAGGGCATCCTGTATCAGCGCTTCTATCTCGGAATCGATACTTGAGGTTGCTTCATCGAGCACCAGAAGTATTTCCGGGTTGAACACCAGTGCTCTGGCAAAAGCAATTAACTGGCGCTGGCCCACTGATAATGTCTGCCCTCTTTCCTTTACCTCATAGTCATACTTCCCGGGAAGTCTTTCTATAAATTTATGGGCATTTACATATTTTGAAGCTTTTATTACCTCGTCAAATGAGATGTCCTTATTTCCCAGCCGGATATTATCCAGTATGGTTCCGGAGAAAAGAAATACGTCCTGCATCACTACTCCTATATGTTTCCTCAGATCCTGGAGATCGAATCTCTTTATATCTATATCATCAAGAAAGATCTTTCCTTTCTGAATGTCATAAAATCTATTCAGCAGGTTGATGATAGATGTCTTGCCCGAACCAGTTGCTCCTACGAAGGCTATGCTTCTGCCGGTTTCAAGTTTGAATGATATATCTTTGAGTATATAATTCCGGTTATTATAAGCGAACCATACACTGTCAAATTTAATATTACCTTTGATCTCCCTGACTTTTACGGGACTAGCGGGGGAGACTATTGATGGTTTCTGATCCAGAAGCTTGAATATTCTTTCCGAAGCAGCAATAGCTTCCTGGAAGATTCCGAATTTTTCACTGAGATCACTTATGGGGTGGAAGAATTTTTCTATATACTGGATAAACGCCACAAGAGTTCCAAGTGTAAGATAGTTCTGTATGACCTGTCGGCCCCCGTACCAGATTATCAATGCTATTGCCATGGTACTTATAAGAATCACCACAGGGAAAAAGACAGCATAATAAAATATGGTCTTAAGATAGACATCCAGATATTGCCTGTTCAGGATCCTAAAATCTTTGTCGTTTTCTTCCTGTCTGTTGAATATTTTGGTAGTGCTGATCCCGGAAATTGCCTCGTGCAGAAAAGAATTTATATTGGATATTTTTGCCCTGATGATCCTGAAAGCTATTCTGACCTTTGACCTGAATATAAACGTGGCAATGGCAAGCAAAATAAGCACAGAAAAAGTGATAAGTGACAATTTCCAGTTCAGGGAAAGCATCATGATTGTGATACCCATTATCATGAACACATCTCCGAACAGGGTCACCGTTCCTGAAGACAGCATCTCATTTAATGTCTGGACATCAGTGGTCACCCTTGTCATGATCCTGCCGGTCGGGTTTTTATCAAAGAATGACATGGGCATTTTATTTATATGTGAAAAGATGTTCATTCTCATGTCATACATTATCTTCTGGCCCATATATTCGGTAAAATACACCTGGAAGTACTGGATTATAAATTCGAACAGGATCACAAGCCCATACAGGACAACTACATAGACAAGGCCTTCAAACTTCCCGGGGGTGATATAACGGTCGATTGCTATTTTTACAAGGTATGGTCCCAGTATTTCCAATCCCGCGGTGAGTAAAAGTAAAAAGATGGTAAGTCCCAGTAATAAACGGTATGGTTTGATATATCCAAAAAGCTTAAAGGCTATTTTCCTGTCCAATTGTTTTTCTATTAGATCTTTTTCGTAAAATCCTTCGGTCATATTTGTTCCTGGTCCTCTTAAATTTCTTCTTCGAGTTCCTCCGATAATTGCTGTTTGTGATATAAACTCTGGTAAATTCCGCTTTTTCGCAACAGTTCACTGTGTTTTCCAATTGCATTTATTTTTCCATCATCGATTACTATTATTAAATCAGAATTCTTTATAGTAGAAATACGGTGGGAGATGATTATGGTAGTAATGCCGGTAATATTTTTCTTCAGGTCCTGAAGTATCAACTCTTCGGTATTTGTATCTACGCTTGAAAATGAATCGTCAAGGATCAAAATTCCCGGATGCGAAAGCAGCGCTCTGGCTATTGCCAGTCTCTGCTTCTGTCCTCCTGATAAGGTAACACCCCGTTCTCCAATCAAAGTCTCGTATCTTTTGGGAAATTGCATCACATCTTCATGAAGATGTGATATTTTAGAGACTTCTATAATTTCACGCATA
Organism: uncultured Actinomycetota bacterium; assembly: GCA_964649405.1. GTDB lineage: Bacteria > Actinomycetota > Humimicrobiia > Humimicrobiales > Humimicrobiaceae > Hydromicrobium. The sequence goes on along the minus strand of CAZYQD010000054.1, from coordinate 4,718 downwards.
GCTCCGATCTCGCCGAGATTTGACATGTGCTCTTCTTTTCCGAATAGGATGTTTTCCTTAATTGATTTGGAAAAAAGGAAAGGTTCCTGAGAAACATAGCCGATGTTTAAGCGGAGGACTTCAAGAGAATATGATCTTATATCGAGTCCATCTATCAGGATCTTGCCTTTCTGAGGATCATAAAGGCGCGGTATAAGATTTGCGATGGTTGACTT
>CAZYQD010000054.1:0-4403 GCA_964649405.1 uncultured Actinomycetota bacterium | reverse complement strand
GTGATTTCGGGTTTTATTCTGAATATATTATTGATCCTGCCCATAGAAACGGAACCACGCTGGACCAGGTTTATTACCCACCCCACAGATATAAGGGGCCAGGTGATAGAAACAATATAGGCAGAAAATTGGACAAATTGACCTATGGTAAGGGTGCCGTTTATTACCTGTCTTCCACCTACAAGCAACACGACAAGCGTTCCGATTCCTCCTACGAAGATCATTGACGGCCAGAATGCGCCTCTTACTCTGGCAAGAGATAAATTTCTTTTCAAGTATTCCATATTCAACTGAGAAAATGTGTTTTTTTCATTTTCTTCCTGAGTAAATGATTTTATGACTTTTATTCCTGCAATACTTTCCTGTGTCCTTGCAGAAAGAACCGCGTATTGTTCCTGAGATTTTTTAAACCTCTGATGCAGCATATTGCCTAATTTATATACAAGTAAAGGAAGTATGGGAAATGCAATCAGTGAATAAAGCGACAGTCTAACATTTATGAAAAACATAACGGTTAAAGTAGTTATAAAAACAAAAATAGTATTAAAGAGATTTAAAAATCCGGGTCCGAGAAAATTCCTGACCGCTTCAAGGTCATTTGTCATAAGCGCCATGATACTTCCCGTTCTTATATTGGTAAAAAATGAGGGGTCGAGTTTTTGAAGGTGTGAAAAGAAATCCGTTCTGATACTATATTCGATTTCTCTGGACGTCCCTACCAGTATTTTTCTCATATAAAATCTGAAGACTCCCTGGACCGCTGCTATTCCTATTAGAAACAAGCTGTATTTTAAAAGATTGGTACTTTTGGGAAAATTTTCTATGCTGTCTATTGCAATCTTCAGTATCCAGGGGATTAGAAGCGCCAGGGTATTAGTAAAAAATATATATAATATACTTACCGTTAGATGGGATCTATGTTTTTTAAGGTATTTTAAGAGTGTTTTTAATTCCTTGATTAAAGACTCCTTTGTGTAAATATTGTCTGTAAGTTAATGATTATATTAAATTAAAACAGGTAAGTAAATTCTCATGGATTTCCTATGCTATGATTATTGATTGTACTTATAAGTAAAAATATTTTTACTTATAAGTTAAAAAACATTTTGTAAAATATTAAAAATTTTTTATTAAATAGTTGACAATAATATTACTATTTAATAAAATTGTTACAAGTAAAAAAGGCGGTGGACCGTATTGTTTAATGAATATGATAAAAGTTATCCTATAGAGCTTGTAGCTGATTTTTTGGGAGTAAACAGCAGGACATTATATTATTATGAAAAATTCAATCTGGTGCAGCCCTTAAGAAGGGGAAGGAAGAGATATTATTCAAAAGCGGATATCAGGTGGCTGGAGTACATAAGAGAATTAATGTACGATGAGGGAATGAACTTACGGTCGATAATTATCCTGATAAGAAGACGAGATAATATAATTCTGGGAAAGTGCCCCGAAGATGTAGTCGATCGCTTTAAGAATTACTTAATGCATATTACTAAAGAAGAGTAATAGATATAGTAAATAAAGCTTATAGGTGTAAAGGTCTATAAGCATTATTTTTCTCTTTAAGAAAATTAATTTAGAAAGGATGAATATAAAATGGCAAAAGCAGTAGGAATCGATCTGGGAACGACTAATTCATGTATAGCTGTTATGGAAGGCGGCAAGCCAACAGTTATAACAAATAGCGAAGGAGGCAGAACCACGCCTTCGGTTGTCGGTATAACAAAAAAGGGAGAAAGGCTGGTCGGACAGTTAGCAAAAAGACAGGCAGCCTTGAATCCTGAAAATACTGTCTATTCTATCAAAAGATTCATTGGCAGAAAGTATGATGAGGTAGAAAGTGAAAGAAAGATAGTATCTTATGTGGTAAAGAAGGGCAGAAACGACCTGGCTGAAGTAGAAGTCGGAGGTAAGTTTTATACACCGGAAGAGATATCGGCTATGATACTGCAGAAGTTAAAGACAGATGCCGAAAGTTATCTGGGAACCGGCATTACCGATGCGGTTATTACCGTTCCTGCTTATTTTAACGATTCACAGAGGCAGGCAACTATAAATGCCGGGAAAATTGCCGGGCTAAATGTTTTAAGGATAATAAATGAACCAACAGCTGCTTCACTGGCATACGGGCTTGATAAAAAGAAAGAGGAAAAAATTCTGGTATTCGACCTTGGTGGAGGAACATTCGACGTATCGATACTCGAAGTGGGCGAAGGAGTGTTTGAAGTAAAAGCCAGCCACGGTGATATGCACCTCGGTGGAGATGATTACGATGACAGGATAATGAATTATGTAGCTGATGAATTCAAAAAAGAAAATGGTATTGATTTAAGAGAAGACAGACAGGCACTGCAAAGGTTGATAGAAGCATCGGAAAAAGCAAAGGTGGAATTATCTTCTGTAATGGAGACAAATATAAATCTTCCTTTTATTACCGCTGATGCAAATGGGCCAAAGCATCTTGAAGTAAAGATAACCAGGGCGAAGTTCGAGCAGCTGACAGCAGATCTTACCGATAGATGTAAGGAACCTCTGGAAAAAGCCTTAAAAGAATCTGGTCTTAAGAGTGCTGATTTAGATGAAGTAATACTTGTTGGTGGGGCAACAAGAATGCCGGTTATACAGGAACTCGTAAAGAATTATACAGGTAAAGAACCCAATAAAAGCGTAAATCCCGATGAAGTGGTTGCAGTAGGAGCAGCTATACAGGCAGGGGTATTAAAAGGTGATGTAAGAGATGTGGTTCTTCTCGATGTGACCCCTCTTTCTCTTGGTATCGAAACCCTGGGCAGTATCATGACCAGATTAATAGAGAAAAATACTACTATCCCTACTAGGAAGAGCGAGATATTTACCACCGCTGCCGATAACCAGACCAGTGTGGATATCCATGTTCTTCAGGGAGAAAGGGATATGGCAAGAGACAATAAAACTATCGGAAGGTTCAGGCTAGACGGGATCCCGCCTGCACCAAGGGGAATTCCACAGATAGAAGTGACATTCGATATCAATGCCAATGGTATTGTGGACGTTACGGCAAAAGATACTGCTACCGGTAAGGAACAGAAAATAACTATTACAGCAACTTCACATTTGTCGGATGATGAAATAAACAGAATGGTCAATGAGGCAAAGGAACATGCAGAAGAAGATAAGAAAAAACGTGATGCGGTAGATGCAAAGAATAATGCCGATGCACTTATTTATTCCACGGAAAAGTTAATGAAGGATGTGGGAAGTAAGGTTCCGGAAGATATGAAGAAAAAGATCGATGATCAGGTCAAAGTTTTAAGAAAAAGCATGGAATCAGAGAATACCGATGAAATAAAGAGAGAGACAGAAAAACTGCAGAATCTGCAGAATGAATTGTCTCAAAAGCTTTATGCGCAGGCTGGAACTGGTACTGGCACAGGACCAGGAGGACCCGGGGGTCCCGGAGCAGGGACAACGGGAGGCCAGCAAACAGGCGATACAGGCGGCAAGAAAGAAGGGAACGGAGAAGAAGAGGTAATTGACGCCGAATTTGAAGCCAAAGATGATGAAAATAAATAAACTATATAACGATGTTGACTGGTAGTTTTAAAGAAAGTATATGTTTAATACCTGCCCATAGCTATTTTTGATGGTTATGGGCAGGTGTGTTTAAAGATTTGCAGGTGATTATATATGGTTGAATATAAGGATTATTACAAAGTACTTGGTGTAAACAAAAGTACATCACAGGACGAGATAAAAAAGGCTTACCGGAAACTGGCCCGGAAATATCATCCTGATGCAAATCCGAACGATCCCAAAGCCGAAGAGAAATTCAAAGAGGTCGGGGAAGCATACGAGGTCTTAAAGGACCCCCAGAAAAGGTCCAGGTATGATCAGCTAGGTGCAAACTGGAAGCAGTATGCAGGTGCAGGTCCCGGTTGGCCAGGCAGCGGCAGCGGCGGAAGAACTTATACTTATGATTTTGGAGGTAAAGGTTTTAATTTTGAAGATCTGGGAGGCGGCTTTTCGGATTTCTTTGAAATGTTTTTTGGAAGAGGAGCAGATGATAGATTTTCCGGCTTCGGTTCCGATTATGGTTCGCAGTTCGGAAGGGAAACCAGGACAAGTAATATGCAAAAAGGCCAGGATATGCAGTCCAGTCTTAGTATAACTTTAAGAGAAGCATACTCCGGTACGCAGAGATCGCTCAGGCTGCAAAGGAATGGGAAAATAAGAAATATCAATGTAAAAATACCCAGGGGCATCAAGGATGGCGGCAAGATCAGGATAGCAGGAGAAGGAGGAGAAAGTCAAACAGGCGGAAAGGGTGGCGATTTATATCTGATAGTGAACATTGCCCCCGATAATTTTTTTACCCGAAAGGTAGATGATCTTTATTGTGAAGTGCCTGTTACCATAAA
>CAZYQD010000053.1:0-6920 GCA_964649405.1 uncultured Actinomycetota bacterium | reverse complement strand
CTATCTGTCCAAGGTTAGGGGTAGGATTGTCTTTATTCAGCCTATCAAGAAATATGATACCCGGATCGCCATTCTTCCAGGCGTGCTCTACGATTTTACCAAATATTTCTTTTGCCCGGTATTTATCTACCACCTCTTTCGTTCTGGGATTTATGATTTCATACTCGTCATCATTTTCGACAGCTCTCATAAACTTTTCCGTAACTCCTACAGAAATATTGAAATTGGTCAATTTCTCGTTATTTTCCTTTGAGATAATGAAATCCAGAATATCGGGGTGATCCACTCTCAGTATTCCCATATTCGCACCTCTCCTGGTGCCCCCCTGTTTTATGGTATCGGTCGCCGCATTAAAAACAGTCATAAAAGATATGGGTCCGCTTGAGACCCCTTTGGTAGAAAGGACTACATCATTTTTCGGTCTTATATTGGAAAACGAATATCCCACTCCTCCGCCGGATTTCTGAATCAGTGCCGTATCCTTCAGTGCCTCAAAAATAGCATTCATAGAATCGCCTACAGGCAGGACAAAACATGCAGCCAGCTGTTGGAGTTCTTTTCCTGCATTCATGAGGGTCGGAGAATTAGGAAGAAAATCAAGGTCTATCATGATATCAAAAAACTGCTTCTCGATCTCTTTTACTTCTTCTTCTGTCTTGCCATACTTCTTTTCCGCAGAGGCTATATTCCCGGCGACCCTTATAAACATATCTCTGGGTTTCTCCAGAAGAGTCCCCTCCTCATCCCTTTTTAAATATCTTCTTTCCAGAACCTTTAAGGCATTTTCGGATAGGTCAATCTTTTTATTAAGGTAATAGTCATGAAGACTTTTTTTACTTTTTGATTTTTTTGTTTCTTCCATAAATAAACACCACCATGATTTAATCAGTGATCCGATAAAACTTACTTAACTTCAAAATATATTTGTTTCAATCTATGACTACCCTTATAAGGAGAGTATTCTCCACGGGAAAGACGCCTAAACAACTATTTTAACCTTTGCAAGTGTATCTTTTTTACTGTTTCAGGAGAACTATTTGATTCCTTATATTGTGTGTAATTAAATATTAATATACTACATATGGTATGTCAATAGAAATCTACATTTTAAATATATTTTTGATAAAAAATAATGCTCTTTATTATTCTATACAGAAATATTTCTGGTATAATAGCTTACCTGATATGAGAGCAATACTCTTCATATCTAAATTTTTTTTTATTTTATAAAAATACAAACCAACAAGGAAGCACCATGAGTTCTGTTATCAAAAAACGAAGAAGAAAAATGAGAAAGAAAAAGCATAAAAAGATGCTTAAAAAGACAAAATGGCAGAGAAGAAATAAATGATAAACTATAATGCCAATAAAAAAGAATTTTTGGACATTTTAGATAAAAAAATTCTTGTTTCCGATGGTTCTATGGGGGCAACCCTGATTGCATCGGGTTTTTCCGTGCTGCCTGATTCACTGAATCTGGACAGCAGCCAGATAAAAGAAATCATAGATATACATTTAGGTTACCTCAAAGCCGGGTCCGATATTATTATTACCAATACCCTGAATTCCACTCCAACAAAACTTGAATTCCATGGAATTCAAAATAAAATAAAAGAAATAAATGAGAATGCAGTAAGTGCAGTAAATGAAGCAATAGATATCTATAGAACCACATCAGGCGACAATAAACCTATTTTCATTGCTGGAGATATAGGACCCCTGGGTAAACTGCTGGATCCTTTTGGTCCCCTGAAATATGAGGAAGCACTGGATTCCTTTTCGGAGCAGGCGGATGTCTTGATAGGAAAAGTAGATCTTATAGCCATCGAAACGATAATGGATCTAAATGAAGCACTGATTGCAATAAAAGCAATAAGAAAAATATCAGAAGTTATTCCCATTGCATGCAGTCTTACTTTTGGTGAAAATGGCGTAACGCTTATGGGCAATAAAGCAGAAGATGTTGTAAATGTTTTAATCGATGCCGGCAGTGAAATTGTTGGTGCAAATTGTAGCGTCGGTTCGGGTGCAATGTTAAGTGTGGTTAAAAAGATGAGAGAAGCAAATGCTAACGCCAGACTCATCTTTCAGCCCAATGCAGGAATGCCTGCGCTGGTAAATGGTAAAACTACATATGATGAAACTCCGGAAATAATGGCTTCCAATATATCCAAATTTCTTATCTATAAGCCATCAATACTGGGAGCATGCTGCGGAAGTAAGCCTGAACATATAAAAGAAATAGCAAAGATAGTAAGAGATTATAACAACCGTCACTAGAGGTTAATTTACCTTTTTAGATATTAAAGAATAAAAAACAATAATCTACCGTAACCAAATCATTTATTACAAAAATTTATCTTTAAATATCTATGTCTGTCTTTTTTATAAAAGGGGTCAGTTCATTTTCCAGCAGTCCCTCATCCTCACTTAGTTTCATCTTAAATAGAAACCAGTTTTCGATATGTTCGGTAGAACCACCGGGGGGTAGTCTTTTCATACTGCCAAGTGTTTCTATCTCCAGTATATCCGGATTTGAATAAACTTCCGTATTTGCTCCAAAATCAGGGTAATGAGCTTCCGGATCAAACTTGTATCTTTTTATAAAAAGTTGTTCATTAAGATAATATGCTGCCCAACCCAGCGTATTTAAAACTCCGATTTTTTGTTCAGTTTTTGCCTCCGGATCCTGCTTTACCTGTATAAACTTATTACCCCAGATAAATCTGGGATCACTCATTTCCGTATAGGGCCAGAGAACGAGTGGGCGTGCCGGAAGAAGACTTCCTTCGTGGGTCCGGTAAGGTTCCTGCGGTACTATAGCCCTGCCATTTTTTGCCATAACCGTAATCGCCCATGGCGCAAGCTCTATTTCCCAGATATTCTTATTGATGAGTCTATGCAGTACCCTTATGTGGTTATTTGCCTGTCCGGGAGTTACCTCTATTTCTTTTTGCATGCCTGTCGTATCTTCGATATCCTGGATAAGTTTGAGAGTTTTCCCATTCCACTGGTAATTAACAGGATTATTATCAGGAAAATATGTCCGCGGCATGACTTCGGGTGCATGCCATAACCTGTGTCCTCCGTATATTACCCATTCATTCCCGCCGGTCTTGCCTTGCTGCTGCTCCATTTCCCTGAAAAGATTTTGATTACCTGGAAATCCGAACCTGATAATTCTTGGCCCCACATCAGTAGTAATTACTGCTTCTACTTCTCCACTCGTAAGACGGATACAGTTTCCCCACCCTCCGTAATTAAAATTCTTCTCAATCTCCATAGAATTCCTCCTTGATATTTAAAAAACAATTCATAAAAACTAAATTCTCATTCATTTTTTCTTATATTCAATACTTTTTCCACTGTTCCATATTTATTTGCTGCGTTCCAGAATAAAAATCCTTCTATCCCAAGATCTTCTGAAGCTTGAATCTGACTTAAAATCTCGTTTTCAGTATATTTCACTTTCAGGCTAAATGCCTGTATCCAGGGGACTATCATGCATCCGGTATTGTTTATCCTTGACAGACCTTTATTAAGGGTATAACTTACCACTTCGTATGGATGCGCTTCCGGAAGTTCATACCCTAAAAAGTTTGTAGAATAATGAGATGGATAAGGCATGGGATATATATAGTCAAGATACGGCGCTATTTCTTCTAACAGCTGCCCTATGCCCTGGTCATTATCAACTATAAAGATCCATCCAAAAACGTCTGCTGATATTTTTATACCATATTGTCTTGTTGCTTCCCTTACTTTTTTTAAAAAATTAGTTATGGCCCAGACCTTATCATTACCAGCGGTATTATAAGTATAATCCGCATAAGCTATATTTCCTTTTGCAGGTGCCCTTATATAATCAAACTGGATCTCGTTTACTCCTTTTTCGGCAAGTTCCTTTATAAGATCGATATAGTAATCCCAGACTTCTTCACAATAAATATCGGGCCAATAGGATCCTTCGGAGTACAGGGGGTTTCCGTTTCTCGAATCTTTAATGGCCACTTCCGGCTTGAATCGCGGCAAGATATTATCCTTAAAAACAACAAATCTGGCTATGCTGTAAATACTTTTACCTTTCATTTCCTCGAGTATCGCATCTATATCATAATAATTTTTTTCGGCTCCGCTTTCGCCCGCTAACTCCACATCACTATCATAGCCAATATCACCCGTGTCATCTTTTACATCAAATACGATACTGTTTAGTTCGCTGTGTTGGACTAATTTATATATTTCTCTCCTTTTTTCAATACTTCCGATGCTATACTCGGTTAGATATACTGCTTTTTGAGTTCCGGGTTTTATTTTAATACGTTTGGACTGATAGGCATTCAGGTAATCTCTATAGGTTTCAGCTTCAAGAAAATTTATAGGGATGATAAAGATAACAAGTATCAAAGATATTAAAAGTATTTTTGCTGCACATATTTTCTTTTTTTGCATTTTCTTATACTTCGGAATCCAATAAAAAATAGTTTTGATTCTAAGTTCAGCGGTTTTCAATCATTATATTTGTTTATTTATTAATTGCCAATATGACCATTCATTACATATCTTTCTAAACTTATCTTCCCAAAATACAAGGGGTTCGATTTAATCGAACCCCTTGTCGTGATAATCTTAAATAGAGAAATTAATAAAAATTATTTTATCTTTTTGTCCATTTCTCTCATGATTTCTTCTATCTTCCTTTTCTCCCAATTTGCACTGGGAAACCTATTGAAGACAAAAACTCCCATACCGTGCCAGAAAACGCCGATCCCCCAGAAAACTGTTACCCAGTAAAACCAGATATGATAAGGATTTGTAACAAGGTTTATTACGATTAATACCACATTTACTCCTATGTAGGTAAAAAGGTGTGCGTAAAAACCTTTTATTTCTTCGACTCTCTTCTTTGCCATTTTATACTTTTCTTCGTCCATCTTTGTGTCATTCATTATTGTATCCTCCATTATTTTTTATGTTTTAATTTTAAACTAATTACTACCGGGATTCAACCTCATAATTCAAATATTTTTTTGAAACAGGATTATTGAATCTTTTCCACAGAATTGCACCTCTAATAGAATAATTGTATTTATTCTAGACTTCTGATTTTACCCAGCCCCGAAATATCCTGTTTTACACTCGGACTTCCGGTATAATAAACATTTCCAACACCGTTGATTTCAACATCGAGTAATTCGCTGACATTAACCGTGGCGCTGCCTGCACCCGAAACTGTAATTACACACTCCCTGCTTTCAAGGTCCTCGCCATCGTATTTTCCTGCACCATCTATTTCTATTTCCTGACTGTCGACTTTACCACTCATGATTATATTGCCCGCTCCGGATACTACGACTTCAACTCTTTCAGCATCAAGATCAAAGTCCAAATCACCTGCTCCGCTGACATCGAACTGCAGGACTTCGGTCTCGAAACCCTCGCAATCGATATTTCCGGCTCCACTCAAAGAGATCTCATCAAGGTCCACTACGGTCAGGTAGAATTTTATTTTATTGGATGGGTTAAAGGTATAACCTCTTTTGAAACCAATATTTAATTCGTCCCCAGAAACATCCGTTTCAATAATAGGAACTATATTATCGTCTGCTTCTATTGTAAGCGACTCCTCTTCTCCCTGTGTGATAATCAAATTACCTACTCCCGAAAGGTGTACCTTGTGGAAATCCGATACATCCCTTTCTTCGGCTATAACATTTCCTGATCCTCTGACAAAACCTACCGTCCATTTACAGGATACCGCAAAGATAGCGAGTATACTTATCAGGGCAAGTATAAATACTATTCTTATTGTTCTACCGATCAGGCTTTTTCTTTTTATACTGTTCATTTCTTCTCCTTTTTTCTTTTTAAATACTTTAAATAATTCTTAATATGTTTAACGATAATTTAAACTGATGTCTCCGGAAGTAGCGCTGACATCTATTTGCTTTTCATCACTTCCAACAACACCTTCAAGATTTCTCCTGCCCGAAGAAGTTGTTTTTATTGGAAATGTATTCTCAATCTGACCGGATACAGTGTTTGCCTTCAAGAAAAATTGGGCATCTTCGGAAAGATTGATCTCTATATCGCCTGAGGTCACTCTGACATTCATATTGCTGGAATCTTCCTGTTCTATATAAACATCTCCGGATACTGTGACTATTTCAATACTTTCGTTCTGGTTGCCATCTTCAAGCACTGCATCTCCCGAAATCAAATTGACATTCACATCTCCGGTATAGTCATTCAGGCTGATATCTCCTGAAGTAGATTTAAGTTTAATATCATTAGCCAATAATGATTCACCTTTAAAATCTCCTGATACACTGTTAAATTCAAATTCATTGACCGCGAGATTGCTTACATCCATATCGGATGATGTAGTATCGGCCTTAAAAACTTCTATGGAATCTTCCGGAATATATATATCAAGTTTCATTCTCCAAATGTTGATTCCAATAAAAATCATTTTTGTCTGAATTATCTCTATACGCAATTCGTCCCCTGATTGGTATGCCACAAGAGACGGCAACTCCATATCTTTATTTGTTGAAACCTCTCCATAAAGATGTACTGTGATCTCTTCTTCATTTGTGGGGATAACTCTAATATCCGTACTTACCAGGTCTACATATATTTTATTTATTTGCTGTGCATCAAAAGTTTTGGATTCATCGATTTGTTCCACAGCCAGCGCTAAATTTCCAGTTACTCCCAGAATGATACCTGCAGTAATAAAGGCTGCAAACATAAAAACAGTTATCCATATAACAAATCTTTTTATATTGAATTTCATTTTTTTACTCCTTTCCAGTTATTATTCTCACATTAAATTTTATATATCTCACAAACAATCTGTATACCCACTTTGCCACATATATATCACCAACAAAAAACAGAATCCCAAAAAGTGTTAC
>CAZYQD010000052.1:0-7175 GCA_964649405.1 uncultured Actinomycetota bacterium | reverse complement strand
TAAATAAAGACTGCTATAAACAGATATCTACAGAAATTTATATTTTTTCTGCTATTGTATTTGGAGAAAAGGAACCGGAAAACTGTTAAATAAATAAATCTACAATATCATATACTATTTGAACCAATGGCAAGAAATGGTGATATTGTTTCATAGATTTTATAACAGTCACATTCGACTGGCAATAAAGATTTAAAAATTCTCATCCGGAGCGGAGATTACTTTATACTGCCGGTGAAAATAGAATTTAAAAGCAACGTTCTTTCTTCCGGAGTGGTGAGTCTCAACTGGCTAAGGTTCTCGAGCATTGTAGTTATGAGTACTGTATTTATATGCTTTCCCTCATAAAATATATGCTTCGCAATGATTCCCTGTTTCAAGCCCAAAATATCACGCATATTATAAAACAAATTACCAAGTCCGTAATTGATAAAACCATCGCCGGCAAGTTCGACTCCCATAGGGTAATGAGATTGGCTTCCGCTTACAATATCGGCTCCTGCGCCGATGATCCTTTGAAAATCCCTGATCTGGCTTTCAGTGGGACCATAACTTTCCGTTTCCTGGTATTGAAAGGTAAAAATAACAATATATCCTTCGTCTTTGAGCTCTTTGATTATGCCTTCCAACTTTGCGAAATCTTTTTCTCCTTCTACCTCATCCCATATATTCCACCTCGCTGCCCCCGGCGAATCTTCTCTTGCCCATTCATTTGCATTGGCCAGACCATAAGAATTTACACCAAGAAATGCGATTTTATTACCATTTACTTCAAAGAATACAGGCTTATAAGAATCTTCCAGGTTTCTACCCCCGCCAAAATAAGGCCATCCCAGGTTGTCATATATATCCAGAGTGTAAAGCATCCATTCGGGTCCATAATCATTCATATGATTGCCGGTGAGTTCTATTACATCCGTTCCAACATACTTTAGCAGTTCTATATATTCAGGAGCGCTGCACAGCAGAGGGAACCTATTTTCCGAACTGCAGCCTTCCACAAAACATATTTCATTGCTGATATGTGTTATATCCGCATCAAGCAGCACATCTACGATTTTCTCGGCAGGATAAAGGACCCCAAGCTCGTCCATTCTTCTCCCAATAGTCTTTCCACGTGCAAGTGCCGTAACCCCCGTCATGAGAACAGAAGCCATTTTGTCTACATCCCTGTTTGTGATGGTGAGACCGGCAAGACTCCCGGCAATTTGATTTTCAAATTCCGGATTACTGGTCCCAACATTTATTCCTAAAGTCAATCCATAACTGGCTGTATCCAGTTCCTTATCAAAAACAGACATATTGTCCAGATTTAAAACCTTGTATTTTTTTTCTACAGCATCGAATGGTATGATCGAAAAACTGTTATTATTTTCGATACTTGCCTGGAAATCCGCTTCGGTTACTATTTTTATGTTCTCATTACCACTATCGCCAAGAATAACTTTTAGCGCCTCAAAAATCTTTTCGGTTAAAATTAATTGTGTTTCGGATCCGTCTATCGATATATAACTTAGAGCTTCTTTATTTCCTGTCCAGAATTCTTTTATATTTTCAAAGGATATATCATCAAAATTTCTGAAAAACGGGACCACCGGCACCAGCATCCAGGTTGCTGCAGAATTTTCCATATTGGAATCTTGCAGTTTGTTGTCTATCTCTATCCATACATCAGCATCGTCTTTGATTTCCACAACTGTTATGCTGTCAAAAATTTTATATAATTCGTTTTTAATTTGCACTAGTAAATATTGCGGAACAAGATCGCTCTCCCATAGATTTATTGCGGTGATTTCTTCAATAGCTTGTTCTTCGCTTGTTTCCTCTTGCTGGCTATCCCCCTCCTCCGTGATTCCGGTCTCTTCGGTCTCTGTGATTTCCTGGCTGTCCGACCCTGCAGCCTTGCATGAGGCGGCGGTAAATAAAAGCATGGATATTAAAAACAATACAGATATACGGATAAGTAAATTTTTATTTTTCATTTTTTTGTAAGATTAATTGATATTGAATATCATTTTATATTTTTATATGTAAAATTTAAAGTGATAAAAATATCATCAATTTTAGCCAAAAAGTGTTATAATAGCTTGCAAAAATCATTCGAACATAAGATTTAAGCAGCAAACTCAAGGGAGGAAGAAATATGCTTTCAAGAAAAGATATCGATGTAAAAGGCACAAAAAACCTCACTGTAATTGCCGAGGGAGTTAAAGTAGAAGGAAAAATCAACTGCCCTGGTACGCTAAGAGTCGATGGTATGGTAACTGGGGAGATTACAGCTGAAAAAGATATCATAATCGGAAAAGAAGGAAAAGTAGAAGCCAACGTCAGGACAAAAGATGCCGTTGTAGCCGGCTCATATAAAGGAGATATGATAGCATCCGGGGAAGTTGAAATTGCCCCAACAGGAAAATTTATGGGAAATCTGACTCAGAAAGACGCTCTTCTCACTATAGCCAAAGGCGGACTATTCAGAGGAGAAAGTCTTATCGGTACAAGTGCCGAAATCTTTAAACCAAAGGACGAAAAAAAAGATCTTGAAAATATAGACCTGAAAATTAAGAAGATTTAACTTCCGGCAAGTTCGATATTCCCCCAAACACCAAGTTTATCGTCCTTTACAACCAGAATGCCGGTTATGTCTTTTATATTTTTATAGTCGGTTATCGTCTTATTGATATCTTCGGGAGTATTGATTCTATTGGCAATCGATGTAGCCGCACCATCCGCGCTGATCGTCGATCTGGCCAGGACGACCACAAGATCACTGCAGCCCATACTGAGAGAATGACCAAACATGCCTGATGAAGAACAAATACCACATGGTGTATCGCCGGCTTTTATTTTTAAACATATCTTATCAGCAAAATATTTATTCTTTAGATAAACACCAATATCTGCATCCTTGTTGCTTTTTATGAAAATATCGCCTCCGTTTTCTATTATCAGTCGTCGGCAATAACGATCCAGACCGGAAGCAATATAATCGCATACCGCGCCAGCTACAGTAGCCATCGGGCCCACATTAAAAATAGCGGCTTTCCGGCACATCCTTTTTATTATGGGCGGAAAGTATTCTTTTATTTCCAGAGGTACCAGGCTTTTTTCAAAAACAGGTTCTTTCTTTATACAGGATTCGAGAAAACCATAAATTTCTCTGATTAGCTTCTCAAGCCTTAAGCTTACGTCTTTATTGCAGCTGACCAGAAGATCGCTATATTTATATACAATCCTCCAATTATATTTTTCTTTGTGTTTTACCCGGTTTCTGTATATGCTTTTATCCAGGTCAAGTTTGACGGCAAATAATTTTTCGATATTTATTTCGTTTCTATTCGCTTCTATATCGGAATTATGTTCCATCTCTTTTGACTTATTTCCTGCCAAAACTGCCGTAATATAAAAAAACCAGAAAAATAATAACCAGATAAATAGCAGCTGTAACAATCAGCATGATCCAATTGATAGAATTGAATATGTACATCGTAAGGATAAGAACAGGTACCAGGAAGATAGTTGCTACGATACTTAGAATAAGCGGATTTCTAAATCTGGGTTTCATTATTGCTATGATCACCTTTCCAAAATTGTTGGCTTAAAAACCAAAAATTCTTTTACCCTTTCGGTAAATCGTTTTAACAGTCTTTTTTAATAACATCTTCAAAAATTATATTATATAGACATATAAAAATCTATTCTTGTATCAGCAGATTATTGGAAAAATATAAATATTAGAGTATTATAATCTACTAAATCAAAATAGGATTTTAAGATAACATGTCAAAAACAATTGAAGAAATTAATGAAAAAATAAGAAACGGAAAAGTTGTAGTATTAAACGCCGAAGAAATAATAGATTATGTGGAGAAAAAGGGTGTAAAAAGGACGGCAAAAGAAGTCGATGTGGTCACCACGGCAACTTTTGGTCCTATGTGTTCCTCGGGAGCATTTTTAAATTTTGGTCACTCGGATCCACCTATAAAAATGACCAGAATATTACTAAATGACGTTCCTGCATACGCCGGAATAGCGGCCGTTGATGCATATATCGGTGCCACTGAACTTTCGGAAACAGAAGGGTTAAGTTACGGCGGGGCACATGTGATCGAAGATTTGATCTCAGGGAAACCTGTAAAACTAAGGGCAACTTCACAGGGCACAGATTGTTATCCCAGAAGAGAGATTGAGACTTATATAACGATAGACACTATAAACCAGGCTTATTTTTTCAATCCCAGAAATGCTTACCAGAATTATTCAGCAGCCACCAATTCTTCCAACAGGACCATTTATACATATATGGGAAAATTACTGCCGAACTTAGGTAATGTTACCTACTGCAGTGCAGGTCAACTCAGTCCGCTTCTGAATGACCCGTATTACAGGACTATAGGGATAGGTACGAGGATCTTCCTGGCGGGAGGTCAGGGTTACGTCTCCTGGTACGGCACACAGCATAATCCAGGCAAAGAAAGATTACCAAATGGCACGCCCGTTGGTACGGCAGGTACTCTTGCAGTTATAGGTAATTTAAAAGAAATGTCACCCGAATACCTCAGGGCATGCACTTTCCAGGGTTATGGGGTCAGCATATTTATAGGCATTGGCATCCCAATCCCGGTAATCGATGAAGAGATGATAGAATTTCTAAAAATCAAAGACGAAGATATATATACCGAGATTTTTGATTATTCCGTTCAGAGAAGAAACAGACCTTCTTACGGAAGGGTAAATTACCGCGAGCTTAGAAGCGGAAAAATAAAGATCAAGGGCAAATCCGTTCAGACAGGATCGATTTCCAGTTATTCTAAGGCACTTGAGATATCGAATGTTTTAAAAAAAGAAATAAAACAAGGCAAGTTCTACTTGACCAACTATGTTGCTCCCCTGCCTGCAGAAGAAAAATATAACACGCTTGATATACTCAGCAAGGAGGAACTCTGATGGTAAGACGAAAACTGGTTCTTAGTTTTCCTGAAAACATAGTAACCAGTCCAATCACATATAAGCTTGTAAAAGAATTTAACCTGGAATTCAATATACTGAGAGCGGAAATAACTCCTGATATGGAAGGAAAAATGCTTATAGAGCTCAGGGGCGATAAGGTCCTGATCGATGATGCAATCAAGTATCTTACCGATACAGGTATTTCAGTTCAGGAAGCCGCAAAGGACATAATAATAAGTAAAGACAAGTGTATAGATTGCGGAGTCTGCACCTCTATATGTATTACTCAGGCTCTGACCCTTGACAGCAGTAGCTTCAAATTAAAATTCAACAAAGATAAATGCATTCTGTGCGAACTGTGCCTGGACTGCTGTCCCGTTTCTGCAATCAAGGTACATATTTAAACACTACTTAAATATAAAACAGTCATTCTGCCGGAATGCTTCAAAACTACTTAATAAAGAAATAAAAATATACGCCAGGTATAGTTATACTTACCCTTCATATATTTCAAATTCATCCTTGGATGCCCCGCATTCGGGACATACCCAATCATCCGGTAAATCCTCGAATCTTGTACCGGGTTTTATATTATTATCAGGATCGCCCTTTTCGGGATCATAAATATAACCACAAACCTGACATTCCCACTTTTCCATTCCTATCCTCCATAGCTTTTGAATTTATTTTTATAAATACCGATTAAACCTCTATATCCAGTATATAATGTGTCAAACTTTTTATGACTTTGTAGTATAATAATATGGTAAAAATATTTTTAATACAATTAAAATAGACAAATAAGACGGAGGTTAAAATGCCAATAGTTTCACTGATGGGAATAGTATTAGGTGCGCTTATTCTCTTAATAATATTATTGTCTGCTTTCAAGATTTTAAGAGAATACGAGAGAGGTGTAATATTCAGATTCGGCAGATTAAGTGGAACAAGAGGACCTGGCTTAATCGTGATAATTCCTTTTGTGGATAAGATGGTAAGGGTCGATTTAAGGACCGTCACCATGGATGTGCCGCCGCAGGATGTGATTACCAGAGATAATGTGCCCGTAAAAGTAAATGCAGTAGTATATTTTAGAGTAATGGATCCTGCAAAAAGCGTGGTAAGCATCGAAAGATATATGATGGCAACATCGCAAATAGCCCAAACCACACTGCGAAGCACACTGGGACAGGCAGAATTAGACGATCTGCTTGCAAGGAGAGAGAAAATCAATCTGGAACTTCAAAAAATAATAGATGAGCAGACAGATCCATGGGGAATAAAAGTCTCGATAGTCGAAATCAAAGATGTTGAACTGCCTCAATCCATTCAGAGAGCATTTGCTAAACAGGCTGAAGCAGAAAGGGAAAGAAGAGCAAAAATAATAAATGCCGAGGGAGAATTTCAGGCTTCTGAAAAATTAGCGGATGCAGCAAGGGTACTCAGCCAATATCCGGTTTCCGTGCAGCTTAGATTCCTCCAGACTCTTAAGGAAATAGCAACAGAGCAGAATTCAACCATTGTATTCCCTGTTCCTATCGATCTTATAGAAGCATTTATAAACAGGATTGGTAAAACTAAAGAACAATAAACAACTTGTTTGGAAAAAAAATTCTAAACAACTGCCCAATAAGAAAAATTGCCGGCAAAAAAACAACTTTGAGGGTACTCAATAAAAGGGACCTGGGGAAATCTTTGATATGGTTAAAGGATCTCTCAGTAAATATGTTCCTCAGTCACAGCTTTGATGATTATACCCGGGAACAGGAAATCAAATGGTTCGAATTTATTAAAGATTCTAATAATGATGTCGTCTTTGCTATTGAAGATAAAAATACAAATCTTTATATAGGCAATTGTGCCCTGCATAAAATCGACTGGGAAAATGAAACCTGCGAGATGGGTATAGTAATTGGCGAAAAAGATTATTGGAACAAGGGTTATGGTTCAGACGCAGTAAGAAGTATTTTAAATTTTGCATTTTTTGGTCTTAATCTTAAAAGCATTAAACTGGAAGTTTATAGATATAACCGCCGTGCCATTAATGTATATAAAAAAAGTGGTTTTAAATTGATTAAAACCGAGAAGAAAAGCCATTTTTATAACGGAAAATACTGGGATTCATTAATAATGGAACTAAAAAGATCTGATTTTGGCAGCTGATTTTTTATCTCCTTTTATTATCCGCTTTCTCATCAAATAAAATCTATAAATATAATTATATACAT
>CAZYQD010000051.1:2767-7240 GCA_964649405.1 uncultured Actinomycetota bacterium | reverse complement strand
TTTCCGGTAGAGATATCTCAAAATCTCCTACGTTAAATTCGGGCACAGTAGGCTGTGCTGCAGGTGTTTTACAACCAGCCCCGATTAGAATTATTGATACTGATATGATAATTGTTATTAATATCAAAAAAATTTTTTTCATACTTTCCTCTTAATCCTCTTTTTCATTTTTGATTAATATTTTGGGTAAATCATATTATAGCAGTTTTAGTCATTC
This sequence comes from uncultured Actinomycetota bacterium, assembly GCA_964649405.1. Classification (GTDB taxonomy): domain Bacteria; phylum Actinomycetota; class Humimicrobiia; order Humimicrobiales; family Humimicrobiaceae; genus Hydromicrobium. Next base: position 7,023 of record CAZYQD010000051.1, on the reverse strand, counting down.
TTGTTAGTCTAATTTATGACTCTTTAGAAGAAATTACTCAGTACGTAACTTATCCAGTGCGGCACGCGCATCGGGTGCCATCTTGAAAAAGTCTTCCAGTTTATCGCAAGTATACATTTCGCAGCCTGCGCAATTTTTTATCTCTTTTTCCACACAGCATTTACGGATTTCACAGACATTGCAGTGTGAAAATTTCTGCTCTTCGGAAAGGCATCCGTTACAATTAATATCCTCCGGCTTGATGTCCGTTTTATACATTTCCGACCATTGTTTGGCCACTTCCATACGTTTGCTGTCATCATTTGTTTGCGTGGCGATATAAGCCCCGCATTTAGAACAATCCAATCCACAGCAGGCAATAAAATCATTACTTTCCTTCATTTGCTACATTTCCCTTCTTTCTATAAGAAAACATTTTATCATAATTATCCAATTTATTTTTTTTAATAAGACCATTCGAATATTTCCTTATTTTTTTTGCATATTCCTTATCACAATAATCTGTTTTATAAAGTTTTTCATAATCCGGAACCAGTTCTGGATACTTTTTCTTGATAAAGGCTATTACCCTTTTCTTTGCTTCCTCCCTGAAATTAAGCATATCGATTATCAAATAATCGGCACCATTTTTAGCTATCTCTCTGGTAAGATTTTCGAGACTACCTTCATCATCCGAAATATGTGGAAATAAGGGTATAGAAGTTACTCCTACTGTTATTCCTGCATCGTGTAATTGTTTTACAACCTCAAGACGCCTTTTTATTTCGGGTGCTTTCGGTTCCATCTTCTTTCTAAAACCCTCATCCAGCATTGGTATAGTGATAACGACATTGAGAAATCCTGTCCGGGCAATTTCCTTTAGTATATCTATATCCCTTAAAATCAAATCAGACTTGGTAGTGACCATAAGTGCATTATGATGTTTAAGAAATACTTTTAAAATCTCGCGCGTAATCCTATATTCATTTTCTACAGGTTGATATGGATCGGTGACAGTTGCCATATTGACGGTCCACTTCTTGTTCCATTTTTCTTTCGAGAATTCTTTATCAAGTATTTCTGCTGCATTGTCTTTAACTATGATTTTGTAGGCAAACTTTCCAGTTGGAAGGCCGAGATATTCATGAGTATATCGTGCGTTACAATACAGACAATTATGTTCACATCCGCGGTATGGATTAATTCCCCACCTGAAAGGCAGAAACCAGACATTTAGTCGGTGAAGCATTTTTTCAACCGAAGTATGCTCATAAATGATTTCTTTTGCTTCTTTCACAGTTCAGTTTTTAACTCTTATTAAACTTTCAAGTCCCTATTTCTTTTTATACTGCTGTATATATTCAAGAATATTATTATCCGGATCGCAGAAATATACCCATGTTACATCACCTTTTATCTCCATTGGTCCATGCACTACAGGGATATTGCTCTTCCTTAGTAAGTCAACAGAGGATCTCATATCTTCAACTTCCAGACAAAAATGAGGACAATATGGCTTTTTTATTTCAGGTTTTTTAAAATCTCTTTTTAGATCCAGGATTAATTCAAGTCGGGCATCTTCATGCTCCAGGAACGTATATTCCTCCTTATCTTCTTCATCTATGGCTCTGGATTTGAGTTCAAATCCTAATTTTTCGGTGTAAAAACTGATAGAAGAATCCATATCGGAAACCTGAAAAGCAACATGATCAAAACTCATTATCTCCTCCTTTAAATATGTTAATATAGAAACGAAATATAGAAAAAATCATTAGCTATCTGCTTAAACCTAAATCCTGATTATCTTTTATATCGATTGACTATATAATAACCCTTGGTCGGGATGGGGGGATTTGAACCCCCGACCTCAGCGTCCCGAACGCTGCGCGCTAAACCAAGCTGCGCTACATCCCGATGAAACAATCCCTACTTGAGCATAATATATTCTATCAACTCCGGATAGGATTTAAAAGGAAATAAAGGTGTTAAAATTATAGGCAAAATCATCTTTTAAAAAACCTCATAAAGTAGTATAAATCTAAGAATATATTCAAGCATATGTTTTTGACGTTAATTTTAATTTATTTGTAATATGGATGTCAGAAAATTTATTTTGAGTTTTAAAAATAATTTTAAGGTAATCTCGCAATCTTTAAAATCCAGAAACTATAGATTATTCTTTATCGGCCAGAGCGTATCACTTATTGGAACGTGGATGCAGGTAATAGCCTTAAGCTGGCTCGTGTACGACCTTACAGATTCTGCACTGCTGCTCGGACTGGTTGGCTTTTTCAGCCAGGTACCATCGTTTTTCATTGCGCCCTTTTCGGGGGTGTTTGTAGATAGGTGGAACCGGCACCGGATACTTGTGGCGACGCAGTCTTTATCCATGATTCAGGCATTCCTTCTGGCATTTCTGACACTGACAGGAAGAATAACCATCTGGCAAATTATCCTTCTTAGCCTGGGTCTGGGACTCATCAATGCATTCGATATGCCAGCAAGACAGGCTTTTGTAGTCGAAATGGTCGAAAAAAGAAGTGACCTTGCAAATGCAATCGCGCTGAATTCTTCGATGGTAAACAGTGCAAGATTAATCGGTCCCGCAATTGCCGGAATACTTGTGGCTGCCGTTGGCGAAGGCTTTTGTTTTCTGATAAATGGCATAACCTTCATGTCTGTTATCTTCGCCCTCCTTGCTATGAAACTGAAGAAAAAACCGGAACACAGACATTCAAATAATATCTTTCATGATATAAAAGAAGGTTTCAGATATTCCTTCGGTTTTATTCCGATAAGGTCGATTTTACTTTTCCTTGGACTCGTAAGTTTTATCGGCATGCCTTATACCGTACTGATGCCTATTTTTGCAAAGGACATCTTGCACGGCGGGCCTAATCTTCTGGGCTATCTGATGTCTGCAGGAGGTATAGGCGCGTTACTGGGAGGAATTTATCTTGCTTCAAGAAAAACCGTTGTGGGTCTGGGGCGAATCCTGGCTGCAGCAACCGGTATATTTGGAATAAGTTTGATATTGTTTTCAACATCCCGAATTTTATGGCTTTCACTTCTTATGATGCTGATAGGCGGATTCGGTATGCTAATACATATAGCTGCTTCCAACACTATTTTGCAGACAATAACCGAAGATGATAAACGCGGGCGTGTCATGAGTTTTTTCACAATGGCTTTTATGGGAATGGCACCGTTTGGTACTTTATTGGAAGGTGCTCTTGCCAATTGGATTGGCGCAGCCAATACAGTATTAATAAGCGGCGGGATATGTATACTTGGCACCATCATTTTTTCAATCAACCTTCCGGCCATAAGAAAAATTGTAAGACCTATATATATAAAAAAGGGAATCATAAGTGAAATCGCAAGAGGTGTGCAGGTAGCAAGCGATGCAAAGATTCCGCCTAAGCCGTGAGCAATATCTTTATTATTAGATAATAGATCATTGTTAGAAAATAGACCGGAATAAAGAAACGATTAAGACATTTTTAGATACTATCTATAAGTTTTATAGCGTTTTTAAAGCTATCGATTTTAAAAAATCCATCTCTTATTTTCGATATACTTTTTTCACCTTTAAAGATCCATGAGAGGCGCTTTCTGAATTCCCTGACTCCTCTATCTTCTCCCTTGAAATAGATCATGAATTTTAAATATAGCTTTGATAATTCTTTTTTCCAGGAAAGATCGGGTTCGGATACGGAATCAAATATCGTATTAGTTGATTCTTTGTAACCGGCCAGAAGAAATAACAATATTTTTGTAAGAAGCCACAGCCGGCCTTTAACTGCTCTGCCAATCATTATCCCATCACAGCCAGTATAATCCATTATTTCTACAGCTTTTCCGGGTGAATCGATATCCCCGCTGACAATTACGGGAATTTTAATCTTTCCTTTTACTTTTTTTATAAGTTTATAATCCACGGCACCCGAAAAACCCTGTTTTACAGTCCTACCGTGAATAGAAATAGCTTTTGCTCCGGAATGTTCGGCAATTTTTGCAATATCCAAAATATTGATACTTTCAGAATCCCAGCCGATTCTTGTCTTTATGGTCAATGGTTTTTTTAATACCGAAGAAAGCTTGCTTATTATTTTTTTGACTTTTTCTTTATCCTGAATGAGATATCCGCCGCTTTTGGCTTTTAGTACCTTTGGAACCGGGCACCCCATATTGATATCTATAATATCTGCCTTATCCTCGATCCGCAGCGCAGCTTCGGCAAGTATTTCCGGGTCCGGACCAAATATCTGCACGGC
>CAZYQD010000051.1:0-2667 GCA_964649405.1 uncultured Actinomycetota bacterium | reverse complement strand
AAAATCGTTATTTATTTTTATCAAAAAGTATCCTTAAACCTTTAAGGGTTAAATCAGGATCAAAAGTCTTGATCCATTTACTTTTGCCTATCATTAGAAATGCCAGACCACCGGTCGCGATTACTTCAGGTTTAAAACCATCATAATTTTTATTAAGTTCTTCTATTATCTTCTCGATAATAAAATCAGCCTGTCCCAGAAATCCGTATAATATACCGGCACGGACTCCGTCGTTTGTATTTTTCCCCACTACCGATTCCGGCCAGTTCAAATCGACCTTGGATAATCTGGCGGCACTGCTAAAAAGCGCCTCTGATGAAATTTCTATACCGGGAGCGATTACTCCACCTATATATTCTCCCTTAGGTGTTAATATATCAAAAGTGGTTGCTGTCCCAAAATCCACTACGATTGCCGGATAACCATATATTTCTTTTGCAGCTACGGAATTTGCAATCCTGTCCCCTCCTATTTCCGCAGGGTAATCATATCTTATGATAAGGTCAGATTTTACATTGCCTGTCACTATAAACGGTGTCTGATTGAAATATCTGCTACTCATTTTAGTGATTTCATCAAGTATGCTGGGAACAACACAGGAAATTGCAATATTTTCTATATCCCCGGGATCGAATTTGGAATTCCTCAAAAAATTGAAAACTGCAGCCGCAATCTCATCGGATGTCTCATATTTAGGTGTGACCATTCTCCATGAAGCAAGGATTTTATTTTCCTTAAAAAGTCCTATAACAGTTTGCGTGTTTCCTATATCTATTGCCAGCAGCATATTAAACCTCTCTTTTACGATCTTTTCCAGTTCTTTATCAAATCTACCTTTTCGGTTAAATTATTTTTTTTTATAAGCTTCTCTATATTTTTCCCTTCTACTTTTAATTCCGGACATATTTCGCTTAAGGGCGCCAGGACAAATCTTCTCTCAGCTATCCGGGGGTGGGGTACGGTTAAAAAATCGGATTCTATGAACATTTCCCCGTAAAACAATAAATCCAGATCAATAATCCTGGGACCATATTTTTTCTCCGACTTTTTCCTCCCCATATCATTTTCGATACCTTTTAAAAATCCCATCAGTTCAAAAGGACCGGTTTTTGGATCAACCCATGCCTTTAAAACAATGTTATAAAAAGAATTTTGCTCCTTTAGATACATTGGTTCTGTCTCATATATAGATGATACTTTGATTATTTTAATACCGGGATTTGAGTTGATTAATTCAACAGCTTTCCTTAAATTGTTTTCCCTGTTTCCAATATTTGACCCCAGGGATATGTAAATATCGACTCCATCACTTTCTGACCCGCTTTTCTTATTTCTCTTCCTGCTGCTCTCTATGTTTTTTTTATCCCGTTTATATTCAATCCCAACAGACTCAAGATTCTCTTTTATGGGCGGAGATGTTTTCTCTATTTTGACAGATACTTTTTCTACCAGTGGCGATATTTCAAAAATCCTATCAGTTATGGTTTGAGTCAGGGTTTCAAGAAGATTAAATCTATGATTTTCATTTATATCCTTTACAATTTGTATTACTTCAGAGTAATTCAGGGTATTTTCTAAATTATCCTCATTTTTATTTTCACTTAAAAAGTTATCTTTGTTCAATAAAATTTCGATATTGTAGCGGAAATTCTGGCCATTCTTCTTTTCTATCTCTTTGACTCCATGATATCCAAATAAATTAAGATTTTTTATTATTATTTTAAACATTCCGATTTCTATAAATGACTAAAACCCATTGATAATACACTTCGCGACTTTAACCGCCCTTACGGTTTCCTTGACATCGTGCACTCTTAAAATATTAACACTATTAATAACAGAATAAACCGCCGCTGCAATACTACCCTCAAGTCTCTCTTCTACCGGCAAATCCAATACATTTCCAATAAAAGATTTCCTTGAAGCTCCGATTAGCATAGGATATCCCAGTACTTTAAGCTCTTTGATTTTGTTAAGAATTTCCAGGTTATGTTCGAGAGTTTTCCCGAATCCAATACCCGGATCTATGATTATTTTTTCGGGTTTTATTCCCGAACCGGTTGCCATAACGGTTTTTTCTTCAAGATAATCATAGATCTCGTCCATTACATTTTCATATTCAGGATTCTTCTGCATGTTTTCAGGCGTTCCCTTGATATGCATGATAACCACCGAGACATCTCTTTCTGCAATGACTTTTGCCATTTGAGGGTCCATGGAAAGACCGCTTATATCATTTATTATATGCGCTCCGGCGTCTATAGCCTTATTTGCTACTTCCGACCTGTAAGTATCGGCTGATATTAAAATATCATAATTCTTCTTTATATATTCAATCATAGGAATAATTCTTTTGATTTCTTCTTCAGGGCTTATCGGAAGAGAACCGGGCCTGGTTGACATTCCTCCCACATCGATTATATCCGCCCCTTCTTCTACCATGGTCTCGATTCTTTTTAATGCTTTGTCTTTCTCAAAATAAAATCCGCCATCATAGAAAGAATCCGGTGTAATATTCAAGATTCCCATTATCAGTATGTCTTCGTCCAGATTAAACTTTTTCTTACCCACCACGAGTTCTTTTCTTTTTGTGATGTTGCCCAATCTACCCAGATATTCTTTTAATTCATCGGATAATTCTTTCAGACCAAAAGGCTGTTCCTTTAT
>CAZYQD010000050.1:0-7270 GCA_964649405.1 uncultured Actinomycetota bacterium | reverse complement strand
CTGTGACATTGAATTTAGATTCAGTCAATCTGATACCTCCAGGATTTATATCCATATTTGCTTTTTAATATATCGATTTTGATTTTTTCTTTCTTTAAGAATTCTTCAAGTCTATCAGACATGCCGGTTATAGCAAGGGATTCGCTGTTGCCGTGTCCCACTGCAACCAGTATTTTACCGCTTTCTATGATCTGTAAAGCATTGTGATAGGAAATCTCACCCACCATGACAAGGTCGCAATATATATCTGCCAGGCGCCCAGTTAGAGAATTGGCACTGCCGCATACAAGTGCTGCTTTTTCGATTTTTTTAGCGTCAACTTTTATATCTTTCTTATACATCCACCTAAAAACTTCGATTCCCAGCACCTGTTTGATTTTTTCCGAAAAACTTTTAAAAGTCTGCGGTTTTTTAAATTCTCCCAGCCTCCCCAGGCCGGCTGCCTTGAATTTATTATCGATTTTATAGACATCGTATGCCACCTCTTCGTATGGATGAGCCTTCACAACTGCATCGACGAGTTTTCCGAGATCCATTTCATTTACAATACACTCAATCCTCACCTCGTCGACAAAATTCATTTTACCGATTTTACCTGTGTAAGGCTTTGAGCCCTCGTGAGGAATAAAGGTACCCTTCCCTTCTATATTAAAGGTGCAGCATGAATAATTCTGCCATTTACCTCCGCCGTACCGACAGATGACATCTCTTATCTTTTCCGCTGCTTCTTCAGGCACAAATACAACAAATTTATACCACTGCTCGTGTACTTCCTCTATTGTCTCTATTTTGATAAGGCCAAGACTCGCGGCAAGAAAGTCATTCAGTCCCCCTGCCATCATATCGTAATTCGTATGGGCAGCATAAACCGCTACTTCGTTTTTTATAAGTTTCAGAATTTCTTTTTCGATATTTTTTGAGCCTAAGATTGTATCGAGCGGGTTAAAGATCAGCGGATGATGGGTCAGTATTAAATCGGATTTTGTTCTCACCGCTTCATCTGCCTCATCGCCGGTTATGTCCAGGGTCACAAGAATTTTTTTTATATCTTTTTCAGGATCCCCGATCTCTAGACCGGTTTTATCCCAGTCCAGAGCAATGTGCCTGTTAAAAATCCTGTCAAGACATGAAGCAAGATCCTTTAGAATCATTTTTACCCGGTAAAATTGTATTATTGAAATAAATATTATAATATTTGTTCTGAAATAAAAAGTAATTATTATTGCATTTCTACTACTTTTATAAGGAGACCAATGGACCTTCTCGATAATGAAAAAGATATTCGCGAAAGTATACCGGAAAAAATGATAAAAAGCCTTTATGATTTTCCCAAACAGTTTAAAGCAGCAGAAAACATTATGCGGAAGCAAAAATTATCCTTCGGCAAAGAGTATAAAAATGCACTTATCCTGGGTGTTGGAAATTCGACCCATACCGCATATAGATCAATAGATTCGATACAGATAAACAAATCGAATATTCCGATCATCTTAAGCCCAAAACCCGACATACCTTCATGGGTAGATAAAGATACACTCGTAATTGCTGTTTCCCATAGTGGTAATTCCGTTGAGGTACTGGAAGCGGTCGACATGGCGCTGAGTAAGGATATTAAAATTCTTGTAATTACTGCTGACGGTAAATTAAAAGAGAAGGCATCCGGTAATAAAAACATAACGATCATCGATTACGATATAGATATAATATCCAGAATGGCAGTAGGTTATATTTATGTATTCCTTGTGAATATATTAAATAAAGCAGGCGCCATCGATATCCGCAGTGATAGAAAAGATTGCCTTGTGGGAATAGATTGGGACGAGGTTGAAGGCGCAATATCTGATTTTTCAAAAGAACTCGTCCCGGACACAAAAACAAATAAAAATATCGCGAAAAGAACTGCTATAAACCTCTTTAATAACGTCCCTATTATATATGGAAGCAATAGATTAACCGAGACGGTATGTTTCAGATTAAAAAATCAGATATGTCTGAACAGTAAAAACTTTGCTCATTTCAATACAATGCCTGAGATGGACCATGGTGAGATAGTGGCATGGGAAATGAAACATGAACTGAGAAATAAGTTTTTTGTACTTTTTATTTCGGATAAAGACTCAAGAATAGCAACTAAAAGCAGGATCGAGATTTTAAAAGGTATTCTTATGGAAAAAAGAATTATTTTTGAAGAAATCATACTGGAAGGTCCAAGCGACGCTATTAAAGTATTCAATGGTATTTTACTTGCAGACTGGATCAGCATCTATCTTGCAATATTAAACACAGTCGATCCTACTGAGACCAAACTTCTCGATTTGATGAAAACCAGATTCGGGCGGGTAAGTTCTTCAGACAGTAGCACAGATATCCTGAATTTGTAGAGAATTCATACTTAAGAAGATTAAAGTTGATAATCAATGTTTAAAGTCATAAAACACCTTCTATTTTAGACCATATCTTGATACTGGCTCTTGAGCAAGCACTTGGAAATTAATACAAATTGGTTATATGTGCCAGATTGGTGGGCCCACCAGGACTCGAACCTGGGACCTCCGCATTATGAGTGCGCTGCTCTAACCAACTGAGCTATGGGCCCTTGGAGAAGATAACTGAGTGTTAGACAATTGCCTATATTAATAGATATCATAGAATAAGTCAATTAACAGAAAACTCCAAATTATAGCTTTTAATTTGTTGTCTTTATCCATCCTATGAGATCAAAAATACCAGGTCCGGATGCAACAACTTTGATTTCCCCTGACTGATTATCATAAACCACTATTTGCCTGCTTTCAATATTTTCCAAACCACTGTCAAATATATAGCCAATAAAAGCAACATATCTACCATCAGGAGAAAAGATAGGTTTTAAAGCATCGACCTCATGGTCTATTTCAACCTGTCCTGAACCATCCATGTTTATGATGTATATATTACCGGCATTAAAAGTTGATGTAATAGTTCCATACCTTCCTACTCCCACATAAGCTATTCTTCCGTTTGGATCCGGCACATCAAATATAGAAGGCTGCTGTTCCCTGAGCTGCGTATCACCGGTTAATCTTGTTAAATTACTCCCATTGCTGTCGCATATCCAGATATCTCCATCTTCTTCAAAATCTCCAAGAACCTGAAAAACTATCTTATTTTGACTGGTAAAAATATTAAAATTATCCATGCTCGCTTCCATCCCCTCGAATTGACTTATATCAAGTATCTCATTAACTTCTCCACTTGAAATATCGACTGCCACAAGTTTTTCATTTCTGGTAAAGTAATCCAGGACAACCCCCTCTTCCATTTTTGGATTACGGGTATTGAGAATATTGAATAGTTGGCCATCATCTGCGGAGAACAGTACCGGATCCAGGAAAATCTCATTTTCGGAAGAAAATGCTTCCATATTCACATTAATCTCACTGATATCGCCGGTATCGATATTGACAACAGAAATACCCCCATCGCTGAAATTATCTGCATAAGGATTGATGACAGTTTCATATGCAATATTCTTGCTATCATTTGACCAGACGGGCCTGCCATATATTTCAGCCATCATATCCATTGATTCGGAATCCGTGTAATCAAATTCTTTAACAGTTTCCATTTCTCCGGTAGCAACATCTATCACGCTTAATGCACCATATGCGCCTCTGCCTCCCTCATAAAATCCACAGCTTATTTTACTTGAGTCCGGTGATACACTGTATATCCTGCTGAGGTCGTATTTTTCATTCAAATCGGTATAAATTACTTTTTCACCGTTTCCATCGGGGCTTATAGCTATAATTTTTGCCACCCGGTGCTCAAAATGCATGGAACTTTCCTCACTGCCAACCTGAAAATATGCGATTTGATAATTCTTTTCATTTCCAGGTTCATCTTCAGCTGTTTCTTCCTCTTCACCGGGCTCGTCAGTATTATTTCCTGTATCGGACGAACTGCACTTAATTAATGCAGATGAGCTCAAAAAAATAACCAGGACCAGAATTATAATTGTGAAATAGATTTTTTTTATGTTCATAAACTCCTCTCCTTTTTATTTTTCATTCTCGGGATGTCCATCCAGCATCCACCTGGTATGGTATTCTTTATAACTGCCATCATTTTTCCTTAAGATTCCGGGACCATTTTTCTCCAGCTTAAAATATCCATGTGCCCCAAAGTAATCCCTTTGCTGGGCTACGACTTGAGCCGAAATCATAACCGGGGAAGCTATCTGTAATATATAATCAAAAGCACAATCCATAGCCATAGCAGGTACTCCGACAGTGTGACTGATATTAACAAAAGATGCAAGTTTATATAAATTCTTGTTTATGAAATCTCTGAAAGTAGGCGCAGCGATAAGATTTTCAAGGTCAGGATTTTTTTCATACTCCTGTTTGACCTCGTTTAAGAATTGAGCTCTGATGATACATCCTGCTCTCCAGCCGCGGACGATTTTTCCCAGATCAAGATTGAAGCTGTATTTTTCTGATGCTGCTTTCATTAAAGCAAAACCCTGGGCATAAGAAGAAATCTTTGCTATATACAGAGCATCATGGGCCATATCTATAAGTTCGTCCCTGCTTCCCGTATATTTTCCCTCTTCAAACTTGAGTTTTTTAGATATAGCGAGTCTCAGATCCTTATCCTGTGACATCTCACGAGAAAATATTGCAGAAGTTATCGTAGGGATAGGGACAAGGAATTCCAGACTGCTCTCTACCGTCCAGGCACCGGTACCTTTCATTCCTGTGATATCTGCAATCCTATCTACCAAAAACATACCGGATCCCTTTTCTTTTTCCTTCAAACCCTTTCCGGTGATCTCTATAAGGTATGAACGGAGAATATCATTACCACTGTTCCAGGAAAATATGATATCCGAGATTTCTTTCGCATCCAGTTTAAGGGCATTTTTAATGGTCCATACACATTCTCCAATTAGCTGCATATCTCCATATTCTATTCCGTTATGGACCATTTTTACAAAATGACCGGCACCTCCCGGTCCTATATATGAAACGCAGGGTATCCCATCTTCTGCCTTTGCTGCAATGTTATAAAAAAGGTCCTTTGCCAGATCATATGCCTCTTTCTGTCCTCCGGGCATTATGGCCGGACCCCTGAGCGCCCCTTCTTCGCCTCCCGATACACCGGTACCAATATAAAGTATACCTCTTCCTTCCAGTTCCTCACCTCTTCTTATGGTATCCTTAAAAAATGAGTTGCCCCCATCTATTATTAGGTCTCCCTTTTCCAGCCATGGGACAAGCTGACATATAGTGTCATCTACCGGTCTTCCGGCTTTTACCATAAGAATTATGATCCTGGGTTTCTTCAGGGAGCTGATCAGATCTTTAACAGAATAAACGGCAGTTATATTCTTGCCTTTTGCATTGGTATATACAAAATCCTGGGTCCTTGAACCGGTCCTGTTGAATACAACCACCGGATATCCCTTATTCTCTATATTCAAAGCAAGATTCTGACCCATTACTGCAAGTCCAACGAGACCTATATTCCGTTTTTTCACCCAATCCCCCTTCCGGGAAGTTGGTTATTTTAATAAAATTTTATATTGACTATCCGGGATATCTTTTCGAAGTCTCTATCATTATGCAGCATATAAAGATCATTCTCAATACAAATCTGGGCAATAATACAGTCAATCGTACCAGAAATATTCAAACCTTTTTTTTTGCAGTCAAAATATATCTTTGCCGCATTTGCATATGATTCTTTTCCATTTTTTAGATAAAAGAATCTCTGGGAATCCAGAAATCTCTTTAGAAGATAGAAGTCCTGTTCTGTTCTGGTTCCCTGAAGCAATTCCTGATAAATATATAAATTTATTCCGAATGGAACATTAAGATTGATTATTTCATCAAATTTTTTTGTTTTTTCATTCTCATTTCCTGTTAAATAATCAATCAGCACAGAAGTATCAACCAGGACCATTACAATTCTCTTTTCCTTAACTTTTTATAATCATAATCTTTTTCGAATTTAATCTTTCCTTTTATTTCCTTCGGATTCATCCTTTTATTTGCCTCGACAAATTCTTTGAGGGCCAGATTTATTAGTTCTTTTTTGGTGGATGCATTAGAATATTTGAAAGCTTCTTTTACCAGTTTATCGTCCAGGTTTATATTAGTGCGCATAATCATACACCTCCATATACACCAATAATATAACATAATTTTTCTCGATAAACAATTGCCTATTAAATCATCTGTTTCTGCTTGAAACTGAAATATCCGCCTTCGGCAACGATTATATGATCCAATACGCTGATACCCAGGATACTGCAGGATTTGCATAGCCTGTTTGTTATCTCTATATCATCGGTTGAAGGTTCCGGATCACCACTTGGATGGTTGTGTATGAATATGACCGAGGCTGCAGAATCTTTGATTACCGGTTTTATTACTTCTCGAGGATGGACTATGGACTTTGTCTGTGCAGTAAGAATCTTTTTTACCTATTATTTCATCAAAATTATATGTTATATAGATATCAAGTTTTATAGTTTTACCCTGTCCACAAATGGAATCTATTTCAATCTTATCTACCAGTTTATATATTAATCTTTTCCATTCCCAATCTTCAAGTTTTTCTATACCCTCACCTAATTTTATAAGTAGGTGCGATATCTTTTCTATCTCGTTTATTTTTACCCTTAGGGCTTCTGCCTTATTTTCGGCTTCGAATTTTAATGCTTTCAGTTCCTTAGACCTTCTTTGGTTTGCCCTCATTTTATCTTCTAAGACTTTTTTATGTTCTTCGTCCGGTATGAATATTTTTGAATATACATCTAATAGGTTTTCCATTTCAGATATATTCTCTGCTATCTGGTATTCAATATCGGCAAGTGTGGTATCTTCCTTTTTACCATTATCGAGATAGCTTTCTAGTGTCTTAGGATTTATCAAAAACTTTTTTATATCATTCTTTATTATATCTTCAATCAGTTCCTTTTTTATTGAAGCGCTGTTACATCTTTCGATACCAAAATCTTTTTTCAGCTTATTTGATTTTCCTAAATCCCTGTAATAATAAAATACTCTGTTTTCTTTTTTATTGTGCCACCTTCCACCAGTATAAGCATAGCCACATTTCTTACATCTTATTTTACCTGTAAGGATATAAACCGCAGTTGAAACTCTACCGTGAAAAGATTTATTTTTAACGCATTGGCTTCTTGCCTTTTCGTAAAGTTCTTTCGATATAATGGGTTTCTTATAAACGAATATAGGCTCTAGGTAATATTTACTATACCGAC
>CAZYQD010000049.1:0-7297 GCA_964649405.1 uncultured Actinomycetota bacterium | reverse complement strand
CAGATAATTATTTTTACTATTCAAAGGCATAGGTATTCTTTTTTGAGTCTTATTCTATTGACATAAGTCTCTTAATAATATATATTTACTGCTAATTAGGTGCTTTGAATTCTTTCTTAAATTTGGACGCTTGAGAAAGAAGGAGCGAATAGCGTAACCGACTAATTTGGTCGGTTTTTTTATTTTACGGGGCATTTTTGATTGATAATATTAAGCAAAATAAATTAATTTTTTTTATAATTTAAAGAAAGTTATTTAAATTGATATGGCAAAATACAAGTATTATTATACCTCTGGCATCAGTAGTTTTTGTAGCAGTCCTTGGGATTTTTTACCTGTGGATATATAGAAAAGGTTTGCAGGATATTATAGGCATAGGAATAATGATCCTGTCAATAATCTGGATGACAGCCTTTATACTTGAACAAAGCATTGCAGTAAATCATATAAAGATACTGTTTGATAATATCCAATATATCGGTTCTGTTCTTTTGCCGGTCGGAGTATTTTTACTGGCGGCTAAATATGTCAACTTTAATAAGATTTTCAAAGCAAAATATCTTATTCTTATCAGTGCTTTTCCAGTCATTATTTTATTTCTGATATTTACAAATGAACTTCATAATCTTATCTGGTTGGATGCCAAACTCATCTTATTCGATTCCTTTAGCATGGTCATCAAAGAATATGGCACTTTATATTTTATATCGGTCGCCTATTCAAGCATATTGATCCTTGCCGGTACAATAATTGTTCTTATAAATACAATTAAATTATTTAAAAAACCTGATGGTCAAAATCGCTGGAAAAAATTCTTTCTTATCCCGTATATATCTCTTCCCCTGTTAACGATCTTGATAAAATCCCTGGGATTTAATCCTTTTCCATATATAGATGAAGCACCCATTGTAACTGCGATTTGTACCCTGCTGATTATTCCTTTCCTTAACAGGACCAGCATTAGAGAAATCACGCCAATAGCCTATGAGACTATTTTTGAAAATATAGATGATGGGCTGATACTCACGGATTGGAATGAAAGAATTCTAAAATTAAACCCTGCCTCTCAGAAAATATTCAATACTTCAATAATCAAAGCATCCGGGAAATCAGTTAATTATTTAATGCCAGGATTAAATGAAAATCCGGGTGTTTTCAAGGGTAATGAAGATTTAAGAATAGGGAATAACGGAAGCACATCTTTCTATAATACCAGGCAGACAGAGTTAAAGAATGGAAGAGGAAAGCCGCTTGGCAAAGTGATCTTATTAAGAGATATAACAGAAATAAGAAAAGCCGAAGAGAATATAAAATATTTGAGCTTTTATGACAAATTGACCGGTGCTTATAACAGAGCTTTTTTCGATGCAGAATTAAAGAGACTCGATACCAGGCGCCAGATGCCTTTAAGTCTGGTAATCGGGGACTTAAACGGTCTGAAAATCGTCAATGATGCATTTGGACACATATATGGGGACAAGATTCTTAAAAAAATTGTGGATATACTTAAAATATGCTTTAGAAAAGAAGACATCATAGCCAGATGGGGTGGAGACGAATTTAGTATTTTACTGCCGAACACATCGTTTTCTACCACTATGAAAATTGTAAACCGTGTACATCAAAAATGCGAAGAGTACAGTACGGATACTATGCTTATCAGTATATCTATGGGTGTTTCGACCAAAGAAAATATCGAAAAAAGTAATGAGGAGTTACTTAAAGAAGCAGAAGATAGGATGTACAGACACAAACTTATTGAAAATCAAAGTGCCCGCAGTTCAATTATTGCTTCACTTGGAAAAGCTCTGGAAGAAAGGGACTATGAAACAGAAGAACATACAAGAAGAATGAAAGAATATAGTTTACTTTTTGGCAAGATGCTTAATTTTTCTGATTCCAAATTGGACGAATTAAGTCTTTTGTCTACTCTCCATGATATCGGAAAAATAAGTATACCTGATAATATTATCTTAAAGCCGGATAAACTTAAAAGAAGCGAATGGAAAATCATGAGAAAACACTCAGAAATCGGATACAGAATAGCTCTGTCATCTCCCGATCTTGCTCATATAGCCAAATCCATTCTGCATCATCATGAAAGATGGGACGGGAGAGGTTATCCTTACGGTTTAACCGGGAAGGAAATACCTGTAATTTCAAGAATAATATCTATTGTCGATGCTTATGATGCCATGTTAAGTGATAGACCCTATAGAAAAGCTTTGACCAGGAAAATGGCTATAGAAGAATTAAAAAAGAACAGCGGTTCTCAATTTGATCCGGACCTTGTAGGTATTTTTTTACATAGATTGTCAATTAGAGAATATGTGAGTTAATTCTTTATTATATGGATTAATATTTTTGAGAGGTATAAAAATATGTTGGTAAGTAAGAATAATAAGATTTTAAAAAAATCTTTTTTAGTGCTTATGTATGCAATCGTATTTTCCTTTATTCTATTTGGTTTACCAAAATACACTTATGCACAGGTCAAGGATAAGGATTCTGAAGTAATAATTACAAATACGAAAGATGAGAAAAAAGCAGAGAAAGAAGAAAAAAAGGACGATAAAGAGGAAGAGAAAGAAGAAGAGAAAGAAGAAAAAGAAGAAGAGAAGGACGAGAAAGAAGAAGAAAAGGACGAAAAAGAGGAAGTAAAAGAAGAAGAGAAGGACGAGAAAGAAGAAGAAAAAGACAATAAAGAGGAAGAAAAGGAAGAAGAGAAGCAAGAAAAAGAAAAGAATAAGATACCCCATGCCAGGATGGAATATTTCCTGTCAGGAACTAATCTTGTATATTTTGACGCTACAAAATCCTTTGATACCGATGGATCTATTGTTTCTTATAGTTGGAACTTTGGAGATGGTAACAAGGAAGGTAATATCACAGCCGGGCATATCTACAGTGAACCAGGAAGGTACTGGGTAAGCCTTACTGTTATCGATGATGGAGGATCAAAAAATAGATGTTATAAAAATATAAATATAAAAGAAAATGAATATTTTTACGAGTTTGAGAATATTTTAGATGATGGACAAACAGAGGAATTTAATAATCCGGATAATTATCCCGTTATTACCGATTACGAGCCGGATGACTCTGGAAAGGAACCAGATCTGGCTTTAGTTGAATTCAATCAATTCTTACAAGGATTGTTAAACATTAAAAAAGATGAAATTACGGAAAACCTGGGTATAAACTTGAATAGGGTAGAAGACCTGATAAATATAGGTAGGATCATTGAAGATTATGAAATCGTAGCGGTGATAGACCTGGATGAGATCATCGATAATATAGCTGAAGAAAGAAATGAAGAGATAACAAAAACCTCAAATAAAGAAGTTCCGGAACCTATTATAAATTTCTGGAATAAGTTTAAAGATCTGGTAGCATTCTACAACTAGAAATCTTTTACTTATATTCAATTAACAATGGACCGGTATCCTTACCTGTAGCAAATAATGCTTTTAAAACTGCTATCACATCTTAAAAAAATACTACATCATTATATGTTGTAGCAGCTCGTAAACCAGGAATGCGGGCCATACTAGGGCTTTTAAGAAACCGATTACTCCGGCTCCGAAAGTGGCTGCCTGCTGAATGTAAAAGACTGCTGCGCCAATAAAAGCCATAAAATAAGCTGCACCTGCGATTCCGGAACTACTATTTTTCATTTTTTTACTCTCCTTGATAGGTTGTTTGGATGAACTGTTTTCTTCGGTCATTTTTTACCTTTCTCTATTACCATAATTTGATATTTTATTATAATTCACTTTTTTTTAGAAAGAAATTTAATCAAAATAAAAATAAAAAATGTAGTTTTATTATACTTGTATTATAAAATTATTGCCGGTCACATTATATCCTTTAATTTACAATAAAAGAATAAATAATAAGATTTGTCACAAAAAGACCGGGATTTCTGATAAAATTAGAAAGATTGATTTTAGGTATTACATATTTGATAGATGAAGCAGGAAGAAAGAAAAAAACATACAATAGCTACTATTTTAGAAGCTGCAACGGCATGTTTTGAAAAAAAGGGATATGAAAATACTCTTGTAACGGATATCTGCAAAAGAGCCGGTATAACTAAAGGTGGTTTCTACCATCATTTCAAAAGCAAACAGGATTTGTTTTTAAAACTTCTTGATGATTGGATAAAAAAAGTATCCTTCAGGATAAACATTTCAGAGTTTGAGTCTGATGACCTTTATCAGGTACTTATAAGTATTCCTAAAAAGCTTCAGCCGGTTTTTGAAGAAAATAAAAGTCTGCTCCCGCTTTTTTTGGAAATTTATCTCAAATCTATTAAAGATCTCAGACTTAAAAAAGTTGTTTTGAAATCAATGAAAATGTATATGGATTTTTTTGAATATGTCATCAATGAAAGTATCAAAAAGGGCGTGATTAAAAAAGTAAATCCTTATGATGTTTCAAAAATTCTTTTTGCACTTACGATAGGACTTTTAATGCAGGGTCTAATGGATCCGGATGCAACCAATTGGGGAGAACTAGCAACTAAAAGTCTTGCGATGCTCCTCAAATAAAAGTTGCTTTTATCGATTATAAAAACTTTTTATAGGAATTGATTTTCTTCTTGTAAAATTTTAATACATACCTTAAGATTGTATTTATTATTATTCTTATGCATAGGGAGGTATGATGAGTAAAATAGTACTCATAATTTTGGGAATCCTTTTAGCTATCTGGGGAGTACTCGCCTTATTCGTGGCAATGTTAACTCTGCCGATATGGCTCGCTATTGTTTTGATAGTGGTGGGCATAGTATGTGTTGTCGTTGGAATAATGGATAAGAGGAAGGCTGCATAGTTCAAAGCTGCATAATTTATATAAAAAACAGCCGTTATTTGATTAGCGGCTGTTTTTTAATTCTTATTTAGATACCTAAAATTTCACTTTACAAAATATATCTTATTTAATATCTTTTTCAATCAATTTTGAAATAACCGAAGTAGAGCTTTCGGCTGCATCCACACCCCACTTTTTGTTAAAAAGCCATTCATTTTTGGGGTGATTTATGATAGATACGACCCTTGGCATATTGGGTTGAAGTTTTGAAAGCTGAGCTACGACAAGGTTATCCTCATCGTCTCCCGTAACTGCTACAACGACATCTGCTATTTTTATGCCGGCTTTTTCAAGAATACTCGGATCGCATCCGTCACCGCAGTATAATGTGACATCTTTCATTTTTTCAAATCCCTCACAAACGGTTTCGTTCTTTTCTATAATCGAAACCTTATGTCCTTTTTCGACCATGTATTTTGCGACGCTTGTACCAATTTTACCTGCACCTATGATTAAAGCATTCATAATTCCTCCTATATTCCAAGAATTCGTTTAAGCTGGGGTATAGATGATGACGCTACTGCAATATGAAGCAGATCACCTTGATTCATAACTGTTCCCACTACCGGGATAAAAGCTCTGCCCAGCCTGGTTATAGATACTACCATGATCTCCCCGGGAACATTGATTTTATCGCTTGTAAAACCGGCTAAATTCGCACTGACTTCTGTCTCCAGTATTTCTACCTCACCATTTCCAAGACTTGCCTGTGATAAAATATCGGAGTGGCAGATCAGTTCTTTTATTTTATTTGCGCCCCAGGTTGTTGGTGAAATTGTGGTTATTCCCAGTTTATTGTACACTTGAGCTCTTAAGGGGTCATAGATCCTGGCAATCACGATAGGTACCCTGTACTCTCTTTTTGCAATCAATGCACCTACAATATTTCTGTTGTCACCCTGCGTGACGGAAGTAAAAGCGTCTGCATGCTCTATACCTGCTTTTTCCAGCACTTCTTTGTCGAACCCAGAACCGGTGATAGTTGTTCCCTTGAAGCCCTTACCTAACCGGATGAAAGCCTTTGGATTAATATCAATTATAGCAACTTTATTTCCTTCCATAGATAAAAGTTTTGCCAGCTCTGACCCGACTCTGCCGCAACCCATTATTATAATTTGCATTTGATCACCTTATTTTTAAAAATATTATTAATTTTTAAGTCGATCGACTTTATTTTACTATTTTCTATGACTTTTGTGTCTTTTTTCAAAAAATCCCTTTTCGTAAATTTTTCAAGCATAAGATGTTTTTCTAAAATGTCTTATTATAAGTTTTCTTATTTCTTCGATTATTAAAACAGATGGAATAAATAAAATCGGTACTATCCATGAACTCCATCCGATAGGATAATGATCAAAGACTCCATTGAGTCCCGGAATATAGATCAGCATGCCAAGTATTGCCAATTCTCCCAATATTGCCCATAAAATCAGCCTGTTTCTAAAGAATCCTGCTTTAAACACAGAATCATATGTGGTCCTGTTCGCAAATGCATTCCCGATCTGTGATAGAACTATTGCGGCAAAAGATGCTGTTATCGCAGATTGATATATTGGACTTGAGACATAATTATTGGGATCAACTCCGATTTCCTGAATTTTGGAAAGAGTAAAACCATTATTGAAATAAACCATGAGGAAAGCTATCATTGCGGCTGCTGCCTCGATAGGTCCCAGTATCAGATAGGCTCTGGTCATACCTCTGACGGTCAGCAATCTCTCATTCCGAGGTCTGGGGGGCCTTTTCATTATTCCCGGTTCAGGAGGTTCCGAGGCGAGCGCAAGTGATGGTAAAATATCTGTCCCCAGGTCAATTGCCAGTATCTGCATCACTGTAAGTGGTAAGGGGATTTTAAACAGGACCATTGAGATAAAAGGAACTGCTTCCGGGATGTTACTGGCAAGGATGTAGTGGATAAACTTTCTCAGGTTTTCAAAGACGGTACGGCCCTCTTCGATGGCATTGATGATGCTGGCAAAGTTATCATCAGTAAGTATCATATCCGAGGCTTCTCTTGCCACATCGGTACCGGAAATACCCATTGCTATTCCTATATCTGCAGCCTTGAGAGCCGGAGCGTCATTGACTCCATCACCGGTCATTGCCACGATTTCACCATTTTTCTTTAAAGCAATGGCAATACGCATCTTATGTTCCGGTGAGACTCTTGCAAATAATATATTGTCCTGCTTTAAAACTTCCTTTAACTTTTTATCGGACATGCTTTCAATATCTGTTCCGAGATAAACTTTAGATTCACCTTTAACTATACCAATCTTTCTGGCAATTGTATTAGCAGTAAGACCATAATCACCGGTGATCATGATTATCTTTATTCCAGCCTGATAGCATTTCTTTATTGCTTCTTCGACCTCGGGTCTCGGGGGATCGATCATTGCCGTGAGCCCAAGAAATATCAGGT
>CAZYQD010000048.1:0-7321 GCA_964649405.1 uncultured Actinomycetota bacterium | reverse complement strand
ATATGGAAAAGTTATGATAATACTTAATATTATTTATTTAATATTACTGCAAAATAAATATATTATCTAAATGAATTTTATTTAAAAATTACTATCTGCTACTCAAGGGAACTTAAATTTCTAATTTTTATTTTTAAGAAAATCATATTTAAACATCTAATTATTTACTCAGTAATTAATTGACTAATATATTTATAGATATATAATATATATATAAAAATTATATAAATTAATTACTAAATATTAGTATTATTAAAGGGAGCATGAAGAAAATATGAAAATAGTAAATTTAAAAAAATCTCTTGTAGTATTGGTATCAATAATCTTCATTTTGGGCTTAACCTCTATAACCACAGCCTGTGAGCCGGATCTATTTTTTGGAGATTTAACAATTTGTGAAAATATAAATGAGGAAACGTTCGAGCCTGTAAATCAAAAAAATGAATTTGATATCAATATAGGAAAGATATATGCGACCATAGAATACTCCGGTGCAAAAGGCGAGGATAATTATCGTTTTAACTGGGTAAATCTCGACACCGGAGATAGTATTTTTGATGAGACTTCAAAATATTCAGAAGGCAAGAGTGATTATTTTGAAGGGAATGCCGCGTCTTATATTACAACCACTGAGGAAGTTAAAGTGATTTCGCCAGGAAATTATAAGGTTGACTTCTATCATAACGGAGACTTAAAAAGTACGGCAAATTTTGTGGTTACAGGATTAGAAATAGAAATCCTGGAAGTATCGCTGGCAAATGAAGTTGATGAAAATTCTACTCCTGTAAATAAGACAGAACAATTCCTTTCAACCGAAATTATATATGCATGTGTAAATATCAATTATTATATTTCCGGAAATAGTCTCAAGGCAAAATGGTATGATAATAATGGAGAATTGATAATAGAAACCGTTGATGATCTGGATACGGATTTAAATGAACCTGCATGGATAGCCTTTACTCTCGAGGGAGAGGGCAGAGATATACCTGCCGGAATATACAATGTAGAAATTTATTTAAATGATAATTTATATAGAACATATGATTTTGAAGTTGTCGAAGAACGTCAGGCAGCAGGAGATGATAATTTCACGCAGGGAAATATTTATTCCAGCGACAAATACGGGGTATCATTTTCCGTACCTGATGATTGGACATATACAGAATCGGAGAGTGCCGAAGGCCTTAGAGTAGATCTGGTTGCACCATCTATCGACTTACCGGTTGGATTTCTTTTTATGGCAAGCGCTTCGGATGACTATCCTCCGAGTGATCAGTACAGGGATTTTGCCGATGAGATGAGTTCTGATATTGCAGCTGATAATAATTGGGAGGTTGTTGATGTGCAGGAAAATGAATTTGTAAACGGAAATGATATAACGTTCCATGATTTTATATACAGATACAAGGACCAGGATAATAATGATTGGGCTACTGTTATTGCATTTGCTGAAGGTAGTAGCAGACTTTATGTGTTATTTGCGACAGTAAGAAGTGATTATTTTAGTATGGGAGAATCTATATATACTGGTATTACAGGAACGATGGATTTCAAATAGGTTAAATATTTAAAGATTTTTATAAAAAAATATATTTAAAAACCATAATTGGATAAGACGAGTGAAAAAGAAAAAAATTACAATCCATATAGTTACTGCCGCTATATTTCTATTTATCTTATCTCAATTGTCTTCGTGCACCTTCCTGGAAGGATTTCAATTTGGTAACCCTGAATCCGAAGAAACTGCAACTACAGGCGACAACAGTCCCGTTGATTTAGATAGATCAGATAATAGTGACGGCAATAAATCCGAAGATCTCACCGGGATATCTGATGATGATGATTCCTCCGGAACGGCTGCCGATGATGCTTCCCAGAACGGACAGTCCCCTGATAGTCAATCTTATGCAATCACTCCCGCCGACAGAAAGGGAATGAAAAATAAAATAGAAACCGAACATTATATCTTTTATTTCAATAGTATAAATCAAGAGTTCTTAAATACTTACGTGAGTATTGCCGAAGATGGCAGTGATGGCCTGAAAATAATTTTTGGAGAAGATCCGGCAAGTAAAATAGAAATTTTTTTATGCGAAGAGTTAGAAGAACTGGAAATTGTCTCGGAGGGCATTGTACCCCCTGGTTTCAATGGAGATGAACCGATTGGCCAATCAATAAACGGAGCCGTTCACGTATTTAAGCCCGAAGAGTTTATGCCTGGACCCGGAGATATAGACAAAATTTTAAGTTATAAGATAGGGCTCCTTCATGAGATCGGGCACGCCTATTATTTTATAACTTATCCTGAAGCAGCAAAGAAAAACAATTGGTTAGACGAAGCGCTGGCAGATAAATCGATAACAGGAGAAGATATCGATCCTAATTCGATAAGCAATCCTCTTTTAAAAGAACTTGTTGCAAATGGAGAATTTGTGGCACTTTCTGAATTGGAGGGTAAAGGGGAAAGGACTTTTAACGGAAATGAGGATGCCATATTTTATGGATATATCTCATTTGTAAATTTCATCGCCTCTCAATTTGGTTTTGATACTTTAAATCTACTCCTTGAGAAATATAATGGCCCGGGAGGTCTTTTAACCTCCCTTGAAACTGCTACAGGATTGGATCCTACCACATTTGAGGAACAATGGTTGGAAGCAATTCATAACCCCGGTTAATGAGGCATGATCTCTTTTAAGTCAAGTGTTTTCATACTTTCATCTTCCTCATTTTTAATGCAGCCTTTTATACAGCAGGTATTATAATTTTAAACTTCAAAATATATTATGCTTCAAAATATATTATGGGTTTGTAAAAGTCAAGTTTGCTAAACCTCCCCTTCTGAATTTTGCAGGCAAGGTAGCTGTAAATGCAGCTTTATGATAGAATAATCAGCATGAAAAAAAGATTTTAACTGGCTTTACGAGAGGATAAGTGTGATATAGATCTTCACCAGAAGACTGAATACACATGTGAGTTTGGAGAGTCAGATTGGGAGCACGGGGGTTTTAATCTGGATAAGGAAGTCCAGAGAAAACTTTATTACGAAAATCCAAAAAAAGTACTTGGTTTTTAATTTATGCCTGTAGAAGTCCAGATCACAATAATCGGCGGTGGAGTTATAGGCTGCGCAGTGGCAAATGAGCTTTCAAGAAAATCCAATCAAAATATAGCAGTAATCGAGAAGAATAATCAAATCAATGGCGAAAATCAATCATCCCGCAATTCGGGAGTCATACATGCAGGAGTTTACTACCCCGCAAGTAAAGGGCCATTTAAGGCCAGGCTCTGCGTAGAGGGAAATGAAATGCTCTACAGGTTTTGTGCCCGTCATAATATTCCCCATAAAAAGACTGGCAAACTTATAGTATCTACAGATACTATGGAAGAAGAATATTTAAAAGATACCTATGTAACTGCTGAAGATAATGGGATCTCAGGGATAGAAATGCTTGATGGAAACGAAGTTACCCGATTTGAGCCAAACGTCAGGGCAATCTCCGCTATGTATGTGCCCACATCCGGAATCATAGAACCTACAAGTTTGGTAGAGAAACTTTTCAGGCTCGCAGAATCCAATGGTGTGATGTTTCTGGTGGGGAACGAAGTAGTAGAGATTAAACCGGAGGTTAAAGGTTTTGAAGTAAAAATGAAATCAAAAGCTGGAGTCGAGTCCTTTAAAACCGGTAAACTTATTAATGCAGCCGGACTCTATTCCGATGAGATTGCCCGCCTGGTAAATCCGGAAAGTCCATACAGGATGGATCCATTCAAAGGGGAATGGGGTAAGTTCTATAAAAACAGAAGGAAAGATATTTTTATGAATGGCTTTAATGTATATCCTGTACCATTTGGATATCTTTCTGATGGAGAAAAATTAAAGTTGCCTTTTAATGAATTTCAGGAGAAATTCAGTAAAGGGGAGATAAATAAATCCGTAGGAGTTCACCTCAGTCCAACATTAGAAATAAAAGGAGACAGGTATATTATTGGTGATACGGTTATCGTTGGTCCGGCATATTCAAAACCGGTCAACCGGGAGGATTACAGACAGACAAGAGAAGAAAAATATTACCTGGATAACGTCGAACCATTTTTCCCCGGCTTAAAGCTTGAAGATATAAGTCTCCACCAGACCGGCATAAGGGCTAAATTGAAGGATCATTATGATTTTGTAATCGAAAAAGATCCAAGATATTCTGATTTAATAAATCTGGTGGGCATAGATTCACCGGGTCTGACATCCTCACTTGCCATAGCTAAATATGTAAATGAATTACTCGAAGGTTAGATTATAATAAAAACCTTTTATTTTGATTATTTTATGGTAATATTGCCACATAAAAAGTTCTGGTTCTAGTAAAAGTTAGTGATATACAATAAGCAATATATGAAGAAAGTTTTTGAGATTACGGAGGAAGAACAAATTGAAATTGAGGATTAATAAAAAAGATCGATCAGGGATAAATATGGAAGAAATCAAGAAATGTGAAGAATGCGGAAAGGTCCTGAAGGATAATACAGATGAACCCTACTGCAAGAAGTGTGATGAAAAATTAGATAAACAGTTTGACAATATCGAGGATAATATATTTATTTTTAAAGAACTTCTGGATAGCGAAATAAAGGTGTTGGAAAGATTTGATGATGAAGACATAAAGGATCTTTTTAAAAGAGCATATACTAAATTATCTAGCGAAGAAGGGGGTTTGAAAAAAGAAAGTATAATCGTACTAAATAAATTAAAGAATGCTTTTGAATTAAAAGAATCGGAGATGGGTCTCGGAAAGCTTCCTGATATAAAGGAATTAAAAAATACTCTACCCAAAGACGAGTGCCCGCAGTGCAGTAAAAAAATAAAAGAGGATTTTAATCTATGCCCATACTGCGGCTGCATATTAAAAGATGATTTTGTTCCCCGATCCTGATTTTTTAATATTTATCTCTCTGAAGAATTTATATCTCAAACCGAATACAGCAAAATCATGTCACAAAAGACAATTTAGCCTTTATTGCGGCTTTTTAACCTTAAAACTTATCTAATAATAGTATTATATAAATTAATTAAATAATAAATCGATAAAGGATACTAAAAAGTAGTTGTAATTATAAATATATAATCATAATATAAATGATAATTTTATATTTTTTTAATCCATTATTGTTATAATAACCATTTATAATTCTTATTCTATTATACTTTTATTATAAGTATGAAATCGCAGAGTATAGAATCACAGAGAGAACAAATATTAAGCGGAAATTTGAGGATGCTCCTCTTTAAATTTTCCCTCCCCGGTATTATCGGAATGGTAGTCAGCGCACTCTATAATTTTGTCGACACTATCTTTGTTGGCAAGGGGGTTGGTTCCCTTGCTATTGCGGCACTTACTATAGTTTTTCCGATCCAGATTGTTATGCTGGCTATTGGCTTGATGGTAGGTGTTGGCGCAGCATCGATTATATCTAGAGCTCTGGGGAGAAATGATCACGAACTTGCGGCAAAAGCGGGTGGAAATGCATTTGTTCTAAATATTTTAATAAATTCACTGTTGATGATACCCGCCTTTATCTTTTCGGATAAAATACTCATCTTTTTTGGCGCTTCGAAAGATGTACTGCCCTATGCCCGGGATTATCTTTCCATTATTTTGTTTGGATTCATATTTTTCTCGTTTTCTCTTGCCGCAAATCATATAATCAGGGCCGAGGGCAAGCCCAGAGCCGCAGTCTATCCGATGATTGTAGGTGCAGTGCTTAATATAATCCTTGATGCCGTATTTATTTTTGTATTTAAGATGGGAGTGAAAGGAGCGGCACTTGCTACTATTCTCAGTCAGTTTGCCAGTTGTATTTATATTACTATTTATGCCTTTTACGGAAAAAGTATATTTCGCCCCAGAGCTTCTATGCTCACACCAAACTTCCGTATAATGAAGAATATTCTTTTTATCGGATTTCCTTCTTTTTTGATGGCTATAATCGATAGTGTAATATTCTTAATATACAACCGTGCCATTCTTTATTATGGAAATGATCTCTATATTGCCGTAGCAGGAATTGTCATAAGAATAATCGATCTGACAGTTATGCCTATCCTGGGCATCAGTTATGGTTCTTCCACAATCGCAAGTTTCAATTATGGGGCTAAGTTGTATGCACGGGTGAGGAGAATTTTTGGTGAGGCGCTGCTCTGGACAACAGTTATTGCAACTACAGGATTTATAGCTACAATGTTTTTCCCAAAATATCTGCTTGGTATTTTTAGCAACGATCCGGAACTCATAAATATGGGAGTTTTGCCCATGAGGATAATTGTTGTATTTCTGCCCCTGCTGGGCTTTTTGATTGTGGGAGGGGTAATATTCCAGTCTATCGGCAAACCGCTGCCTGCTCTGATTATAGAATTTTCCAGACAGGTAATATTTTTGATACCGGCTATTTTTATCCTCCCTCTTTTCTATGGATTGAATGGGGTTATGCTCTCCTGGCCGGTTTCCGATTTTCTCTCCTTTCTGGTAACCGGGGCATTCGTTATCCAGGAACTCAGGATACTTAATAGAAGTATAAAAACCCAGATAAAGGAAGCATAATCCGGTACACTTGATCCCTGCAATGACATTAAAAATTATAATAATCAGACATTAAATATTCTTGACAATTCTCATGCCATAAATATAATTAAGACTTTGTGTCCCATATTTTAGGACTAGATTCCAGGTCAGCAGCATAATTATTTTTAAACTTCTGCCCGGATTTGATTAAATATATTTTATTCCGGTAAAATTCCAGTAAAAAATTTATATAAGATTGGTAAAACAATGGAAAAACAGAAGAAGCAAATTCTAAATGAAAATTTAAGGCCGTTGCTGTTCAAGTTTTCTCTTCCATCTATAACAGGAATGGTAATAATAGCACTATATAGTTTTGTCGACACTCTTTTCGTTGGCCGTGCTGTCGGTCCTGATGCGATTGCAGGTCTAACGATAGTCCTGCCTGTGCTTATTTTCATAGTTGCAATAGGCCTGCTCACCGGCGTAGGTGCAGCTTCCGTAGTGTCCCGCTCACTGGGTAAAGGCGATAAAGAGAAAGCAATAATTGCCGGTGGTGATAGTTTCATTTTGAATACGATTTTTAATATTGCAGCAATTATCCCTATTTACTTTTTTTCCGAAGAAATACTCAGGTTTTTAGGCGCTTCAAGTGAAGTTTTGCCATATGCCAGGGATTATCTGGAAGTTATGCTTTTTGGATTTTTATTTTTATCTTTCTCCATAAATGGTTCCAGTTTGATCAGGGCAGAAGGAAAACCCAGAGC
>CAZYQD010000047.1:0-7727 GCA_964649405.1 uncultured Actinomycetota bacterium | reverse complement strand
AAAAAGACGCTTTAAAAATAAAATAAAGATGAATGCTAAGAATAATAAGATAGAGAATGCAAAAGATATCATAGAGGCACTTTCCAGGATAAGCGAAGCAATGACTTCAGATCTTTATCTCGAAGATATCCTGAAACTTATAGTGACCGTGACCGCAGAGGTCATGGGATCTAAAATATGTTCGCTCATGCTCCTGGATCCCAAAAAGAAAGAGCTTTCCATAAAAGCTACCCAGAGCATCAATAAAGAATATATCAATAAGAATCCTCTTAAACTAGGCGAGGGGATTGCGGGAAAAGTAGCTCTGGAGGGTAAACCTATATCGGTATTTGATATTACAAAAGATAAAAACTATAAGTATCAGGAGATAGCCCGGAGTGAAGGGCTGGTATCTCTTCTCTGCGTACCACTTCATGTCAAGGGGAAGATCATAGGAGTTCTTACCATATACACATCGGAACCGCATCAATTCAGTGATTATGAAGTCAATATCCTAAAGACTGTAGCGGATCAGGCAGCTATAGTAATCGAAAACTACCGGCTGGTTGTGGAAACCAGAGTAATAAGAGAAGAGCTGGAAACAAGAAAAGCAGTGGAGCGGGCAAAGGGAATACTGATGAAAGAACAAAACCTTGATGAAGAAGAAGCTTTCAGGAAAATACAGAAATTTTCTATGGATAACCGGAGGACTATGAGAGAAGTGGCAGAGGCAATAGTTCTTTCACACGAGATGAAAAATATATAAACTGAATCGGGGGAACAGAGTAAATAATCTTATAGAAATTCATTTATATAATGATATAATAAAAAAAAATTTTTAATACAAATTCTTATTTTTTAAAGGAGGATAAATGCCATTAGTACCAATGAAACAGGTTCTGGATGAAGCCATAAAAGGCGATTATGGAGTAGGAGCATATAATGTCAATAATATGGAACAGATTCAGGGAATAATGAGGGCGGCAAGTGAGACCCGTTCGCCCGTGATCCTTCAGGCAAGCCGGGGAGCGTTGAAATACACTAACATGGCTTATATAAAATACCTGGCTGCTGCTGCCGTTGAAGACAATCCCGGTATACCGATAGTTTTGCATCTTGATCATGGCAACAGCCTGGAGACCTGCAAAGAAGCTATAGCGCTGGGCTTTACGTCTGTAATGATCGACGGATCCCTGAAGGAAGATTCCAAAACTCCAACCAACTTCGAAGAGAACGTAAGAGTGACAAAAGAGGTCGTAGATTACGCTCATAAATTAGGTGTGACAGTGGAGGGGGAGCTTGGAACACTTGGAGGGATAGAAGACGGTGTCGGTTCCGGAACAGTAAAGCTGACCGATCCGGATGAGGCAGCAAAATTTGTAAAACTTACCGGTGTGGATGCTCTTGCCCTTGCTATCGGGACAAGCCACGGGGCGTATAAATTCAAGGCAAAACCAACCCTGGCCATGGATATAATAAATGAAGTGGTAAAAAGGATTCCGGGATTTCCCCTGGTCATGCACGGTTCATCTTCGGTACCCGTTGAACTTATCGAAGTCATAAATAATTATGGAGGAAAAATGGAGAAGACAATGGGTGTACCGATGGAAAGTATCAAAGAAGGTATAAAGAGAGGAATCAGAAAAATAAATGTTGATACCGACGGCAGGCTTGCTATGACAGGTGCGATCAGAAAATACCTTTCCGAGCATCCGGATGCTTTTGACCCCAGGTCCTATTTCGGAGCTGCCAGGGATGCAGTATACCAGACAGTAAAGGGAAAGATGATCGATTTTGGTACTGCCGGCCATGCAGGAGATTACAGGCCGATGACCCTTGAAGAAATGAAAGCAGTTTATAAATAGTATAAGAATAAGAACCTTATTAAAAAATATTTGACAAATAGTAATATATTGGTATTATTTTCACTTGAATATTAATAATTATGTCTGCATATAGCAGTGCAGGTGGAAATAAGAGGTAAAGAAGCCTTCTTAAAACATGGATGTTTTAGGGAGGTTTTTGTTTTTGGGGAATAATTATATAAGGGCAAGTTAAAAAATGAATGAAATAAATAATGTAAATAAAAATAATAGAAATACTCAGGAATATTTTTCCAGGTTCAGGATTCCGTCAGGTTGCGCCATATTCGGAATTGTAAATGAAGCAAGAGAAAGATTTTCTGGCCGGATGGCAATAGATGGCATCTCGGTCATGCATGAGAGATCCAATGGCCTGGGCGGAGGATTTGCAGCTTATGGTATTTATCCAGAGTTTAAAGATGATTGGGCATTTCATATCTTATATGATGATGCGGAAGCAAAAAGGCAGACTGAAGACGAGATAGCCCAGAATTTCAAAATCCTGTTCAATGAAGAAATCCCCACCATAAAGATATCCCGGATCGTAAATCCGCCTATGATATACAGATATTTTTTGAAGCCAAAAGGGAACGGAGAGACTTTTACAACCGAAGAAGATCTTATTGTGGATTTTGTCATGCATATAAATAGAGATATCACAGGTGCTTATATAATCTCCAGTGGAAAGAATATGGGAATATTTAAGGGAGTTGGATTTCCGGAGGATATCGGAAGATTTTTTAAACTTGATGAATACAAAGGTTACATGTGGACTTCTCATGGACGGTTTCCTACAAACAGCGCTGGATGGTGGGGCGGAGCGCATCCTTTTGGGCTGCTTGACTGGTCAGTCGTTCATAACGGAGAGGTCTCGTCTTTCGGGACAAATAAAAGATTCGTAAGTGGATTCGGATATGAATGCACACTTTCTACAGATACCGAAGTCATTACATATTTACTGGATCTTCTGGTCCGAAAGCAGAAGATAGATATGGAGCTCGTTCATCTGGTTTTGGCATCTCCGCTGTGGGAAGAGATAGAGAGAGTGTCTTCCAATAACAGGGAGATATTAAAGGCTTTGCGGATAATATACGGAAGCGCACTTCTTAATGGTCCTTTCAGCATAATAGTGGGAAGCGGCGATTTTATGTATGCATTAAATGACAGAATAAAGTTAAGGCCTCTTGTTGCTGCAAGAAAAGGTGAATATCTTTTTATTTCCAGTGAGGAGGCTCCTATCAGAAGGGTCTGTGCTTCTCCCGACCACCTGTGGCGTCCGGATGGTGGTGAGCCGGTTATTGGAATAGTAAGGAAAGAAGAAATAAAAAAAGATATAAAAAGTGTGCAAGCGATACAAATCGATGAAAAACCCGAAAAACTGGTAAAGACAGGGGTAGTTTCATTAAATAAAAGTCAGGGTGATTTAAATGGCTTTAAAATTAAAGCAATCTGAATTTGAAATTGAAAGAGATCAAAATAAATGTATATCCTGTGAAGTCTGCGTAAGACAGTGTTCCAATGATGTCCATGAATATGACAGTGATCAGGACACAATATATAGTGACAATTCTAAATGCGTCGGATGCCGCAGATGCGAGACCCTGTGTCCAACCGGTGCTTTAAAGATCAGGAACAGGGAGGACCAATTCAAGACCAATTATAACTGGACCTCTTCTCATCTGAACAATATATACAGGCAGGCTGATTCCGGTGGAGTGCTGCTTACCGGAATGGGAAGTGACAGGCCCTATACTATATACTGGGATCATATTCTTTTCAATGCCTCGCAGGTTACCAATCCTTCGATCGATCCTTTGCGCGAACCTATGGAAATAAGGACATTTATCGGAAGGAAACCGGACGGACTTGAGTTTGAAATGAAGAAAAACAAGGGTTCGAAAGAAGGTTCGAAAAATACAAATATAAGGCTTAAGACTAAGCTATCTCCTCAGCTGGATCTCTCAACGCCTATAATGTTTTCGGCAATGTCCTACGGTTCTATAAGCTTCAATGCGTGCAAATCCCTGGCTGCAGCGGCTTCGGAGTTCGGAACATATTGCAATACCGGTGAGGGAGGAATGCATAAAGATTTATATAAATATGCAAATAATACCATTGTACAGGTTGCTTCGGGAAGATATGGAGTGGATACGGATTATCTAAACAAAGGTGCAGCAATAGAAATTAAAATAGGTCAGGGCGCAAAGCCCGGTATAGGTGGTCATCTTCCGGGAGAAAAAGTGACCGGAGACATATCGAATACCAGGATGATCCCTGAGGGAACGGATGCAATATCTCCGGCTCCCCATCATGATATTTATTCGATAGAAGATCTGGCCCAGTTGATATATGCATTAAAGGAAGCCACCAATTGGTCAAAGCCTGTGGGTGTAAAAGTATCGGCTGTTCATAACATAGCACCTATTGCCAGTGGTATCGTAAGAGCAGGCGCCGATTTTGTTACTATAGACGGGTTGAGAGGCGGAACGGGAGCTGCCCCCCAGACTATAAGGGATAATGTAGGAATACCCATAGAACTGGCAATTGCCTCTGTTGATGAAAGATTGAGAGAAGAGGGGATTAGACACAGATCTTCGATTATTGCAGCCGGAAGTATCCGGTCCAGCGCAGACGTGATAAAGGCAATAGCCCTGGGTGCCGATGCCGTGTACATAGGTACCGCTGCGCTTATAGCAATGGGGTGCCATCTTTGCCAGAAATGTTATACAGGCAAGTGCAACTGGGGGATCGCTACCCAGGATCCTTATCTCACAAAAAGGCTTAATCCGGAAATCGGAACAAGGAAGCTTCTAAACCTCCTCAGAGGCTGGTCCCTGGAAATAAAAGAGATGCTGGGCGGTGCCGGTATAAATGCTATAGAAAGTCTTAAGAGCAACAGGGAACACTTGAGGGGTATAAGTCTAAATGACAGGGAACTTACGATTCTCGGAATAAAACATGCAGGAGAGGCGTGGTGATTGAAAGATGAAAAAAATATATATCCAGGAAGAATATTGTATAGGATGCAGACTATGCGAGATTTATTGTCAGGTAAAACATTCTAAAAGTAAAAAGATAATAAAGGCATTCAAGGAAGAAATGGTAGATATACTGCCCAGGGTGCTTGTGGAGGAAATCGGCTATAATTCATTTGCCATTCAGTGCAGACATTGTACGGATGCTCCCTGTGTCGAAGCCTGTATATCGGGAGCGATGCAGAAAAACAAAAACACAGGAGTAGTGACCTGCAATGAAGATAAATGCGTTGGGTGCTGGAGCTGTATAATGGTCTGCCCATATGGAGTAATAAGAAGGGATCTTTCGGGTAAAAAAATAGCTTCCAAATGCGATCTTTGTATCGATGAAAAAATTCCAGTATGTGTCGAGAATTGCCCCAACGAAGCTTTGAAGTTTATGGATAAAGATGCAAAAGAAAAGAGTCTGGTGGGTAATAAAAATGAAAAGTAAGAATATTGTTAAAAAAAATAATAAGCCGATTGATTATATTATTATCGGTAATTCAGCCGCAGGCCTTGCTGCTGCGGAAAGCATCAGGGAACTGGACAGAACAGGGGAGATAATGATACTTACCGGGGAAAATTATCTGAATTATTCCAAACCGATGATAACATATTTCCTTGCGGGAGCAGTGAACCTGGATATGATACATTTCAAGGATGAAAATTTTTACACTGATAACCGGCTGGATATCAGATTAAATACCAGAGTGGGATCTATAGATACTGATAAAATGTTTTTAGTAACTGATGACGGAAGCAGATATGAATTCAGAAAGCTTCTTATTGCAAGCGGCGGCAGACCTATTATCCCGAAAATAAAAACGGTCGGTGACGGATCTTTTGATTTTATTGATGACGCAAATTATGAAAAAGTCGGAGGAATCTTCACACTTACAAATCTTGATGACGCAGTAAGAGTTAAAAATTATATTGAAAAAAATGATATTAAAAATATATCCATATTGGGCGGGGGCCTGATTGGATTAAAAGCGGCTGAGGCATTTTTGGAAAAGGGTATAGATGTCAATATAATCGAGCTTGCCGATAGGATCCTTGCCGCAACCTTTGACAGGGAAGCTTCGGAAATTATCGAAAAAAGGATAAAAAGTAAGGGCAGCAATATTTTCAGGAACAATACCATCGAAGAAGTTTATACCGGGGGTGGAAAGATTACCGGATACAAATTAAAAGATGGCAGGAAAATGGAATGCAGGCTGCTCGTTATTGCAGTTGGAGTCAACCCTGATGCTGGATTTATCGAAAGCGGCAGTCTTGATAAGGCCAGGGGGATCATAGTGGATGACCATATGCGGACATCAGTTGAAAATATCTATGCAGCAGGAGATGTAATCGAAGGTCCTGACATGCTGCTGGGGATAAATAGAAATATTGCGATATGGCCGCTTGCTGTAAGACAGGGTGCAACAGCCGGGGTAAATATGGCCGGCGGAAATAAAAGGTACAGCGGAGGATTTTTTATGAATTCTGTCGAGTTGCTGGGTATCCCCTCTATTTCTATGGGCATAACCAATATCGGGGAGGGAGCAGAAGGAATTGAAGTATTAAGAGATTTCAATGCTGATAGAAACATGTACAGGAAAGTAGTAATTAAGAATAACAGAATAATTGGAGTTATATTGGTAGGCAATATTGAAAGGGCTGGGATCTATGCGGGCCTAATCAGAAATGAGATAGATATAAGCGGTGTAAGAGAAAACATAACCAGAGAGGATTTTGGAATAATCCATCTGCCTGCTGATTATAAGAAACATCTGGTTATCGGAGAGGGTATAGAGGTATGAAGCTATTAATTGATGCAAAGGACCTGGAATACCGGGAGCTCAACTTGAAAGTCAGAAATTTCTTAAATGGTGATGATAATAATGGCGGCAGCAATAACCGCGAAGTCATCATAAAGAATGCTCTGGGGCACAGGTATATTGGTGATGGTTTAAAAGGCGACGCTCTTATAAATATATATGGAACACCGGGAAATGACCTTGGGGCTTTCATGGATGGTCCCACCATCGAGATTTTTGGTAATGGCCAGGATGGTATCGGAAATACAATGAATTCAGGGAAGATCATAGTGCATGGTGACGCCGGGGATATCCTGGGCTATTCGATGAGAGGTGGAGAAATATTCATAGAGAAGAGTATTGGTTTCAGGGGCGGTATCCATATGAAATCTTACCGGGAAAAAGTACCGGTTATAGTCATTGGGGGAAGTGCAGGTAATTTTCTGGGGGAATACATGGCCGGAGGTATTATAATTCTTCTGGGCCTCCATAAAAGGGAAAGAGCAGTTCTGCCTTTTACCGGAAGTCCGGATATCGCAGGAAATTATACCGGGACAGGAATGCATGGAGGAAAGATATATATAAGAGGAAATATAGAAGAGCATAAGCTGGGTAAAGAAGTCAGGAAATCGGTACCTGATAAGGGTGACCTGGATTTACTTGATAAATACATCACTGCTTATTGCAATTTATTTAATATTAACCGTAAAAAAATTCCGAATGGCAGCTTCCTGAAATTAGTCCCTTATTCCAACCGTCCATATGGAAAGTTATATTCTTATTAGCAATATTGTTATATAAGGATACACGGACGGAATTATCTCTACTCAGATTTTTAAATAATAAACAACCAAAAGGTATAATTGTGCTATAATTAATATCCTCATTACTTTTTAAGGTAAAACATGGATATTTTTTTATTGTCTCAATATATAATAACTGCAGTACTTTTCTTTATACTGGTAAACTTTTTAATTAATAATATCCTGTTTAAAGATACTTCCAAATTCAAACTGCCGCAGTATATAATAGATAAAAATCCGCTAATATCTATACTTATTCCTGCC
>CAZYQD010000046.1:0-7757 GCA_964649405.1 uncultured Actinomycetota bacterium | reverse complement strand
GAAATCTCATCGATTATTTTTTTAAACAGATTGAAATCCATATCTCCTTTCATATCCGGGGGAAGATCTTTATTCACGCAAAGGCTGCACTTCAAATTACACCTGCTTGATGACTCGATCCAGATTCTTGCGGGATAATAATTACAGCTGGTTAATTTTAAACAGTAACTCAGGTAAATCCTGATCAGATCAAAAAAATCGCTTATTTTTTTCATTATATGCTTATGATTGCTATGAAATTATATCTTTTATCACATAGGTTTCTTTATTTTGAACCTTATGATATACACGAATCAGTACTTCTGCCAGTAGTCCTATAGTGATAAGTTGAATTCCAACAAAAATCATAAATATGGAAAGGATGAACAGCGGCCTGTCAGCCAGTGATTGGTGAAAAAAGATTCTCATAATAACAAGATAAACAGTTATGATAAACCCGATCATGCCCGAAAATAAACCAAGCAGACCGAACATTTGTATAGGGCTTTGAGAATAACTTAAAAGAAATTTTACGGTGATGATATCAAGTATTACCTTTATGGTCCTGGAAATACCATACTTGGACTTTCCATACTTCCTGCTGTGGTGAGTAACGGGGACCTCTGCCACTTTCACTCCCATCCAGCTCGCTATGGCAGGAATATAGCGGTGCATTTCACCGTACAAGTTGATATTTTTTATAACTTCTTTCCTGTAGGCTTTCAATGTGCACCCATAATCATGAAGACGTACTCCTGTTAACCTGGATATTAATTTATTTGCGACAATCGAAGGGAATCTTCTTGTAACAGCTTTATCCTTCCTGTTTTTTCGCCACCCGCTTACAATATCGTAACCTTCATTCAATTTATCAAGCAAAAGAGGGATATCCCTGGGGTCATTTTGAAGGTCCGCATCCAGAGTAACAACTATTTCACCTTCAGCGTAGTTAAAACCTGCACTGATTGCAGATGTCTGTCCGAAATTCTTTCTGAATCTTATTATTTTAAAAAACTTATTTTTATTATGGATCTTTAAAAGTTCATTGAATGTTCCGTCTATACTGCCGTCATCAATGAGTAATACCTCATACTTTAGACCCATCTCTGAAAGAGCCTGGTTCAGATTATCATAAAGCTTTTCGATGCTTTCTCTTTCATTATAAATAGGAATAACAATAGATATATCTGGTGTTGATTTGCCTTTTTTTGAAATATTATTCATTAAACAAACCTTCTTCTTTCTTTTCTTTATACCATTTTATGAATTTTTTTAGGCCTTCCTTTATATTGGTTTCCGGAAAATATTTTAACATTTTTTCCGCTTTTCCAATATCTGCATAGGTCGCAAAGACATCGCCGGGCTGACTCTCCGTAAATCTCAAATGTGCTTTCTTCTCCGTCAAATCTTCGATCATTTTTACAAGATCTATCAATTTTATGGTTTTCGAATTTCCAAGGTTGATGACCTCGAAACCCTTTAACCCCTCCAGGCTATTTACAATACCGTAAATCACATCATCGATATAAGTATAATCTCTTGAAGAAGAACCATCACCATAGATCTCTATTTCTTTTCCACTCAATATTAGTCGCGTAAATTTATGTATCGCCATTTCCGGCCTCTGACGCGGGCCGTAAACCGTGAAAAATCTAAAACAATAAACCGCTATTTTATGCAGATCATAATATGTATAACAGATAAGCTCGCCTGCTTTCTTGGTTGCGGCATAAGGTGATACCGGATGATCGACATTATCTTCTTCGGAAAATGGTAGTTTTTTATTTCCACCATAAACAGATGAAGAGGAGGCAAAGATTAATTTTGGAATTTTATATTTTTTACAGCATTCCAGAATATTCATCGTACCCAGGATATTTACTCTTTCATATAGAAGAGGACTTTGTATGGATGGCCTTACGCCTGCTCTGGCAGCCAGATGGATCACCATGTCTATCCTGTTTTCTGAAAATATCTTTTCAATCCCGGGAAGATCGATTATATCCGAGCGGTAAAGTTTGAAGTATTTACTGGCAGCAATTCCCAAAATGTTATCTTCTTTTATCAGGGGATCGTAAAAATTATCGAAATTATCGACGCATATTA
The DNA here is from genome assembly GCA_964649405.1 of uncultured Actinomycetota bacterium. GTDB lineage: Bacteria > Actinomycetota > Humimicrobiia > Humimicrobiales > Humimicrobiaceae > Hydromicrobium. The sequence continues at coordinate 5,672 of CAZYQD010000046.1, read as the reverse complement.
CATTTGATCCCAGGCCTATCAACCTTTCACATAAATGAGAACCGATAAATCCTGCTCCACCTGTGACTAATATGTTCATTTTTAAAATTGCAGTACTTTAATAATCTTATAATTATGAATCATTGAAAATTTTAACTAATTATACACAAAATAAATTATTTTATTAATTATAAAAATGTTAATAAATCAATAACGATTAATACAATTTAAATATAGTATATTAAGATATTATAGTAAATGGCAACAAAGTAATTGAAATCGAAGGCAGAAGCAGTATAATTTTGTGAGTCATAATATTTTATTAATATTTTTATTCATAACTACTGATGCCCCTATTTAAATTTTAAGGGTAAAAAGGGAAATTGTATGAAAATTGGCATTATGCTAAGGCATATAAATGAATTAGGGGGAATAGTAGTTTATACGAAAAATATTATAGAAAACCTGCTCAAGATCGATAAGAAAAATAAGTATGTCTTTTTATATAACAGCTCCTCTTTATTGGGGACTTATTCTAAATATAAGAATGTCAAAGAAGTAGTTATAAGCTTTAAAAATAAACTTCTCTGGGATCAAATCGGTGTCACCAGAGCAGTGAGAGCCGAAAAGATCGATATAATCTTTAATCCAAAACTATCCATTCCATTGTTTGCTCCTACCAAAAAAATATTTACTCTACCCGGTCTGGAACAATTTGTCCTGCCCCATGTATTTAGATGGTATGACCAGCTGAGTTCCCGTATAATGTCACCTCTCTATTGCAGACGGGCAAATGCTATTATCGTTATGACAGAAACAGCCAGGACCAGTCTGAAGAAATATCTCAAAGTAAGTGATTATAAAATCATAGTCATATATGCCTCTCATCACGAGAGATTTGAAGTAATAAAAGATAAAAAAGATCTTCTGGCAATAAAACAAAAATACAATCTCCCGGAGAATTATTTATTTTTCATCGGTGGAATAACCCCGTTAAAAAATTTTTCAAATATTATTAAAGCCTTTAAAATAATAAAAGATAAAATTCCGGTCAAATTAGTCATGGTCGGCTTTAAGAGGTGGAAATATACCCGTGACTTCGAATTAATAAAAAAACTTAAGCTACAGGATGATATCATAAATCTGGGATTTGTTCCTGATGATGATCTTCCATATCTTTACAGTGCGGCTCAATGTCTTTTATTTCCCTCTTTATATGAAGGTTTTGGTATACCAATACTGGAGGCCCATGCATCCAGATGTCCGGTTGTTTGCTCAAAGACAGGTTGCACCCCTGAGGTTTCCGGCAAAGCGGCACTGCTTGTAAATCCATATGATTACAAAGAAATAGCAAAGGCAGTATTTGATATTTTGAATAATAAAGACTTAAGAGAAAAACTTATAGCATCCGGACTCGATAATCTCAAAAGATTTAGCTGGTCCAAAAATGCCAGGCAGACTCTGGAATTATTTGAAAAAATATACCAATCTTGATCCTCCTTAGATTTATGAAACATAGACTCAATATTATCGTAAGTAACTTACTTGAATTTATAAAACAGAAAAGACGCAGATTTAATCTTATTATCCAGATAGTAATAAGCGTCGCACTTATAATTCTACTGCTCCGTCTGATCAATATTTCTGACATGTTCTCACTTTTAAAAAGAGCGAATCTTTACTATTTTATCCTTCTTTTAGCTCTCGTCACCGTGGACAGGATCTTCATGGCATACAAATGGCATTTGCTGCTAAAGGTAAAGGATAAAAGCATTTCTCTCTTCAGTGCCATAAAGACATATTATATTGGGACACTTGCGGGATTTTTTCTGCCCACTACAGTTGGCGGAGACATGGTCAGGGTTTTAAAACTTCGCAGTGAAAAAAAGAGTGGAACCGACGTCCTGTCTTCCGTAATCATGGAAAGGATGCTGGGATTTATAGCTTCTGCCATTCTTGCTCCTATTGCTGCATTATTTTTAATATCTTTCCTTGAACTGGATGTATGGCGCTTCCTATGGATAGCAGGAGCATTTCTTCTTTTCTTTATTGTATTAATAGTAATTTCATTCAGCGGATTCATAGTCAGAAAGATAGATAGAAGTAAGAAGTTATCCGGAAATATTTTTTTCGGCAAATTTAAAAAACTCTACCTGTCTTATGCGGAATATAAAAATCACAAAGGACTACTTGCCGTATTTCTAATTCTATCAATATTGGAGCAGATAATGCCGGTGATCGGTAATTATCTGGCCTGCCGTGCACTAAACCTTTCGGTGCCATTCGTATATTTTCTGCTAATAATCCCCCTTATCCAGCTTGTCTCAAGAATTCCTATTTCATTCGAAGGAATAGGAGTCAACGAAGGACTCCTGGTATACTTTTTTACTTTACTTGGTCTATCCACAACAGGCGCCTTTACCATAGGTCTTTTGGGCCATATTGCCCTTATTATTGCTGCGCTCCCTGCCCTCTACTTTTATATCAGAGATATCAAAGATTCTTATTACCGGAGCAGACATGAATAATAAGATAATGTCTGAAACTCCGGAAGTTCTTGTTTATGTAAAATTATTATCTATGATTTAATATAAAGTATATTCATTTCTTCTTATAAGCAATTATATTCAAAATGCCTCCAAAAAATAATAATTGGAGATAGGTCAGCGGTCTTAGAATCTTTTTATAAAATGATTTCTCTGCCAGTAATATCGATAATATATTTTTGATTTTATCGATAACAGGGAAATAACTGCCCATATAAGGATATATGTTATATGCAAAGCCTATTCTCCTTAAATTTCTTATATAGGTCCATAATCTGTAAACATGTTCGTTTATGCCTGCTTTTACTTCGGCACAATCAAGTCTGATGCGCTTAAATCCTCCAACAGGTTCATTGATCAAAATCAATCTTCCCAAAGGTTTAAGTACTCTGTAAACCTCTTTTAGCGTAATAGAAATATCCGAGCTGTGATGAAGTGACGCAGTAATAAAAACTATATCAAACATCTTGTCTCTAAAGGGAAGTTCATTCATATTACCGCGTACTCTCTCAAAATAAACACCTTCATTTTGAATGTATATGTCACCAGTAAGCAGACCTACATATTTTGTAAGCAGTATATCTATTCCAACTGCATAGCAGCCCTTATGAGCGAAAAATCTGGTGGACCAGCATCTTCCCGCCGCCAGATCCAGGACGGTTTCTTTTCCGCTTAAATCTATTTTTTCGAACATATATTTAAAATTTTCTGCCTGGCTTTTCCATGCTGACTTGTGCTCCCCTAAGGCATCCGGAAGGGATAGCATAAGATCATCCGTATTTACGATTGCGTCCTTTAATTCATCCCACCCTCTTTGCTCGCTTATAATTTCGGAATTGGAGCTTATCAGTAAATCTAGTATCCCATCTTTGATAATATAATTTTTATCACAATTCCGGCATTTTATATGCCCTTCCCTTATTTCATCTTTTTTTATATCTGTATTAACCTCAACAGTTACCGAGAAGGATAATTCTTCACTCCGGCAAAACGGACATTGCAGCAATCCGAATAATTCTTTTTTCATATTTTAAAAATAAAAATTTCTATAAGTATATCTATGCTGTTTTAAGTTATTTTGAAATGGATTTTAATCTTACATAAAAAGATAACATAAAAACCGTAATTAATAAAAATATTAATAGTTTATTAAATGTAAAATAATAGAATTTAAATTAAATTTAATGTATATTTACATAAAATAATTATTGACAGTCTGAATATTTACTTACAAATATTTGAACAAACTATTTTAATTTAAAAGATGGAAATTAAAGACTTATACAAAGAATTGGAGAGTAAAAAGAAAAGAATTGCCATAATCGGTCTTGGTTATGTTGGATTGCCTCTTCTAATAGCTTTCAATAAACACTTCCAGATAATTGGTTTTGATACAAACAACGAGAAAATAAATGATTTAAAGAATGGTATAGATGAAAATAAAGAGATTGAAGTTGATGAGCTGGCCTCACTGAATTGCCTTTTAACCAGTAATGTCAATGAATTAAAAAATGTAAATTTCTTCATCATAGCGGTCCCCACACCCATAGATAATTATAAAAATCCTGATTTAAGTCATATTGAAAAAGCAACCATACTGGTTGGACAAAATATGCCTGAAGGTTCCGTAGTAGTATATGAATCTACGGTCTACCCAGGTGTAACCGAAGAATTCTGCATACCTCTTCTTGAAAAAGAATCGGGACTTAAGAATAGAAAGGATTTTTATGTAGGTTACTCTCCTGAAAGAATTAACCCCGGGGATAAAGAACACTCCATGGAAAATATAATTAAGGTTGTTTCCGCACAAACTGAAAGTTCTCTTGATATTATCAGCAAAGTCTATGGTAAAGTAGTAAAAGCCGGAATCTTTAGAGCAAAAAGTATAAAAGTGGCCGAAGCAGCAAAGGTAATTGAAAATACACAGAGAGATATAAATGTTGCTCTTATAAATGAACTTGCCATATTATTTTCAAAATTGCGAATTGATACAAAAGAAGTCCTTGAAGCCGCCAGGACCAAATGGAATTTTTTACATTTTACGCCTGGCCTGGTAGGAGGACACTGCATAGGAGTTGATCCTTACTATTTATCCTTCAAAGCAAGGGAAATTAATTATTATCCTGATATGATAAATGCCGGTAGGAAAATAAATGATAACATGGGATTTTTCATCGGGGAACAAATACTGGAGACATTGTTGAAAAATCATCATAAACCTTTAAACTTTAAGGTTGTTTTATTTGGAATATCCTTTAAGGAGAATGTAGCCGATTCACGAAACTCCAGAGTAATTGACATATATAATTATCTGGTACAGCATAATATCGATGTCCAAATCTTTGATCCAATAGTAAATGCAAAGGAGGTTAAGAAATACTACGGAATCGATCTTATTAAATTTGAAGATGTAAATAATATAGATGCCGCTATATTCTGTGTTGCACACAATTGCTTTAAAGAAATAGATCTTTTAGAATTAAAATCAAAAATGGCTGGAGATAATCCGTTTATATTTGATATAAAGTGGATGTTTAATAAAGAAAGTATTGAAAAACTGGGTTACAAATACTGGAGAATCTAGCATTGAATCTGAATCAATTAACTATAGATAAAAACATAAAAATTCTGATAACAGGCTGTGCGGGTTTTATCGGCTCGAACCTCACCGAATTCTTTTTAAAAAAAGGTATATCTGTAAGAGGACTGGATAATCTCTCCACAGGATTTAAAAAAAATATCGATGATGCGCTATCAGAAGCTTCAAGAGAAAATAAAAATATTAATTTTAAATTTATAAATGGCGATATTATAAATTATGATGACTGTCTTGAAAGCACAGAAAATATTGACGTCGTCCTGCATCAAGCTGCTCTTGGTTCAGTACAAAGATCCATAGAGAAACCTCTTGATGCTAGTTCTAGTAATATAGAGGGCACTTTAAATTTGCTAGAAGCCTCATTTAAAAATAAAGTAAAGAAATTCATATATGCATCATCATCATCTATTTATGGAGATTCAAAAAAATTGCCCAAAGTTGAATCAATACCTCCTAATCCAAAATCTATTTATGCAGTTACAATGTTGACTGCTGAATATTATTGCAGATTGTTTTACGACTTATACGGTCTTAAGACTATTTCCCTG
>CAZYQD010000045.1:0-7928 GCA_964649405.1 uncultured Actinomycetota bacterium | reverse complement strand
CTTCTTCCTCCGACAAATGAGCTGAAATAACAGCTTCCCGAGTATGAATAACACTGAGAACCATGTCCGAATACCTCTATTTCCATCAATTTTTCTTCCGTAAGCTTCTTTATTTCGTCTATGGTCATTTCTCTGGCAAGTACGGTTCTTTTAAATCCAAGACGATTCAATAATTTCAATGAATAAAGATTGTGTACATTGAGCTGGGTGCTGGCATGAATAGGTATAGTCTTAAAAAGGTCCTTAAGTAACTTATATATACCATAATCCTGAATTATTATCCCATCGGAGCATATGTCTGTATATATTTCTAAAAAATCTATTACTTCCTTAATTTCACTGTTTTTTACCAGCGTATTCAATGTAAGATATACTTTTATGTTATTATCATGGGCAATATTTATCGCTTTTTTCAATTGACCCATATCAAAGTTATCGGCATAAGCCCTGGCACCAAATTTTTTATATCCCAGATAAACGGAATCGGCACCTGCATTGATTGCTGCAATTAATTGATTCCAGCCCCCTGCCGGTGCAGTCAGTTCGATTTTTCCTGTGGCTTTATTCATTCAAGGAATAAGAATGGAATTAAATATTTATTTAATATGTTATAAGATCTTATTAAAATCAGCGATTCTTCCTGTAAGTTTTTTTAATTCCTGCTCGGAGCTTTTTATTTTTTTTACTGCCGATCCAATATTTGAAATGACCTGTTTTTTAGCGGTTCCGCAGTCAACTTTTTTGTTGGATATGCACGACTCGATATTTGCATATTCATATATATCGTTTTCAAAAAAGCTTGAATAATCTTTAAGTTTTTCAAGCTTTAAGTCGGTTAACTTTATTTTTTTATTCAGGCAGTATTTTACGATTTTTCCTACTATATTATGCGCCTTCCTGAAACTTTCGCCTTTTTTGACGAGATAATCCGCAATATCTGTAGCTTCTATAAAGCTATCTTTAAGAGAATCTCCTATTTTTACAGTATTGAATTTTATTTTTTCAAGTAATTTAGAAAACATCTCGATACTTGAAGCAGTTTCCCGGTAAGCGTCAAATAATATCTTTTTATCTTCCTGAAGGTCACGATTATATGTAGAGGGCAGGCCTTTCAGCAGGATTATAGATTGAAGTAAATTACCTGCAACAAGTGAACTTTTACCCCTTATTAGTTCCAGGATATCAGGGTTCTTTTTTTGCGGCATTATACTGCTTCCCGTACAGAAAGATTCATCTATTTCGATAAATGAGAATTCACCTGTGTTGTATATAATGAGATCCTCGCAAAACCTGCTTAGATGCATCATTGTCTTGCAGCAGGAATATATGAAATCTATTATAAAATCCCTGTTTCCGACAATATCCATACTGTTGGAATCAAGATACTTGAAATTAAGAATTTTTTTCAAGAATTTCCTATCAAGGTTGTATCCGCTTCCGGAGCAGGCCGCGGCTCCTAGCGGAAGAAAATCAATACCTTCGAAATCATTGAAAAAACTTGCTTTATCCCTGTCAAAATTTTGAAAATAAGACATCATATAATGTGAAAGCAGGACAGGCTGGGCTTTTTGCATATGAGTGTAGGCAGGCATTATTATGTCAGTCGATTTCACAGCAATTTTTATAATATTATTTTGAAGCGTTATTATTTTTTCCAGTAAATCGATTATCGCATCTTTTATAAAAAGTTTTTCATCCAGCACTACCTGATCGTTCCTGCTTCTTCCGGTATGGATTTTCATGGCTATATCCCCTATGATCTTTACCAGTTCATTTTCAACAAGACTGTGAATATCTTCGTATGAGGCTGTATCCACCTGGCCTGTCTCTATGTTCTTTTTTACTTTTTTAAGTCCAGTTATAATTTTTTTAAGCTCTACTTCAGTGATAATTCCGATTTTATTGAGTCCTATCACGTATGCAGCAGTTCCTATTATGTCATACAGATAAAGTTCCTTATCTATATTTATGGATGAAGTGAATTTATCGACTGCTTCATCAGTATTTTTAGTTATCCTTCCCTTCCATATTTTATTTTCCATTGATTCTTCCTTTTTTTCCTAATGTTTCATAAGTATAACCCCATAATTTTATAAAACTTTCAGAATGAGACGGATCGAATTTATCACCCTTGTCATAAGTGGCCAGATCCTTATCATACAATGAATAATCGGATTTTCTTCCCACTATTTCGAAATGCTTGTTTTCAAATTTGACCCTTACGGTACCGGTTACAAAATCCTGGCTCTTATCCATAAATGCACAAAGACAGCTTCTAAGTGGAGTAAACCATAATCCATAATAAACAAGCTCTGCAAATTTTTCTTCCAGACCATACTTATAATGGACAAGTTCACGGTCAAGTATCAATGATTCCAGCTGCCTATGAGATTCTATAAGCACTTCTGCCGCCGGTGATTCATAGATCTCCCTGGATTTTATTCCAATCAGCCTGTTTTCTATCATATCGATCCTACCGATTCCATAGGAACCTGCTGTTTCATTTAATGATTTTATGATTTCTGCAGTAGAAATATTTTTATTGTTCAAAGAAACCGGTATACCATTTTCGAATCCTATTTCGATATACTCATTCTCGCTTTCTTTTTTGGTTATTTTTGTCCATTTATAAATATCTTCAGGAGGTTCATTCCACGGATCTTCAAGGATGCCACACTCGATGCTCCTTCCCCATAGATTTTCATCTATGCTGTAAGGATTATCTTTTGTGACATTTACCTTGATGCTACATTTTTTTGCATATTCCAGCGCTTCTTCCCTTGATATTATCCATTCTCTCTGAGGTGCAATGATCTTAAGTTCAGGAGCAAGACTCCTGATACCTACATCAAAACGTACCTGATCATTACCTTTGGCTGTACAGCCATGGGCTACTGCACTGGCCCCCTCTTTTCTTGCTATGCCTATGAGTTTTTTAACTATCAGCGGCCTGGCAAGTGCCGTAGCAAGAGGATATTTTTTTTCATACTTTAGATTGGCCTTTATAGAAGGTAAAATAAAATCTTTTATGAACTCGCTCTTTGCATCGACTATAACTGATTTTATTGCACCTATTTTAAGTGCCTTATTGTAAATTTCTTTTAAATCTTCCGGCTGACCACAATCGACAAGCACGGCAATTACATCCATATCGTATTTCTCTTTTATCCATTTTATCGATATAGAGGTATCAAGCCCTCCTGAATAGGCCAGTACAACTTTACCGCTCATTTATTTGTTCCTTTCGTATATTTACATAAAATAATCAAATTCATATTAATGTTGAACAGTATAGATTAAAACTGTTTCTGCATCATTTCAAATATCTTTTTAGCGTTTTGCTGGTTATCTGCAATACATATTATAGTATCATCTCCTGCAACCGTTCCAAGGATCTCTACAAAGTTCATGCCATCTATTATTGCTGCTGTTCCCTGCGCTTCTCCTGGAAATGTCCGCAGTACGATTATATTTTCCGCTTTTTTAACAGATAAAACACTCTCTTTGAATTTTGTTTTAAATTTAACCGGATCGATAACCTTACCCTCATGTGTCGTACTTTCAATTGAATAATATTCCTCCCCAAGATAATTTCTTATCCTTACAAGTCTCAAATCACTTAAATCCCTTGAAATTGTAGATTGTGTCACATTATAACCTCTTTTCTTAAGCTCACTTAGCAATTCTTCCTGGGAAGAGATTTTTTTACTGCTTATTAATTCTTTTATTGCTCTTAGTCTTTCTGTTCTTTTCATTTCAATTTCTTACCTTTGAATTTTTAATAAAAATCATGCTTGCATTTAATTCTTATATAAATAAACAAGCAATCCCTTTTGGGCGTGTATGCGATTTTCAGCCTGAAGTAATATAACCGAATTTTTCCCATCCAGGACTTCTGAAGATATCTCCTGATCCCTGTGTGCGGGCAGGCAGTGCATTACCTTTACTTCTTTTTTTGCATTCGTAAGAAGGCCGGAATTGATCTGGTAGTCTTCAAGTTCCTTTAGTTTGTTAATATCCATTTCATCGCCCATGCTTAGCCATACATCCGTATAAACAACATCTGCATCCTTTACCGCTTCTATCGGGTCATGTACAATTTTTATTTTGACTCCGTTCTTCTGGTTTTTTACATATTCCAATATTTCATCTGAAGGCGAATATTTTTCAGGACTTCCGATCGTTATACCGATTCCCAGTTTTGAAAATCCGATAATCAAGCTGTTTGTGACATTATTACTGTCCCCTATATATGTAAATTTTAAATCTTTATTCAGTAACCCGATTTCCTTTAATGTCAATATATCGGCCAATGCCTGGCATGGATGATACTTATCCGTTAGTGCATTTATTACAGGAATACTTCCATACTTTGCAAATATTTCTACGGTCTCCTGCTTAAAGGTCCTTATGATAACTCCATCGACGTAAAGAGAAAATATTTCTGCAGTATCCTTATAGGTCTCTCCACGATCCAGCTGCAGACTCTTGGAATCCAGTATCAATGCTTTTCCGCCAAGCTGATTTATACCGGCTTCGAAAGAGATCCTGGTCCTGGTTGAATGCTTATCAAAAAGCATTGCTATGTTCTTATCCTGAAGTACATTACAATATTTACTTTTATCTTTTTTAATTGATTGCGAAAGTTCAAGTATATATTCGATTTCATCCCCTGAATAATCTTTTAATGTCAAAAAATCCCTTTTCATCTCATATCTCCTTTATTTTTGTATCCAGCCACTTTATAAGTGTGTCTATATTCTTTTTTGTTATCACCAGTGTAGGCAGAAACCTTAAGGTACTATTTGATATTTTATTGATGACCAATTTATCTTTAAGAGCATCCAGTACCATTTTTTCCGCAATGGGTTCATTGAATTCCATACCAATCATAAGACCTATCCCCCTTATATCTTTTACGATCGGATATTTCTTTTTGATCTGTATAAGTTTTTTTATGAAATACTGTCCCAGCTTTTTTGATCTTTCGGCCAATTTATTATCGACTAAATAGTCAAGCACGGCCAGTCCCGCCGCACATGAAGCCATATTGCCGCCAAAAGTAGAACCATGAGTACCGGGAAAGAAGCTGGCGCTTATCTTGTCTGTGGAAATAATTGCCCCTATGGGCATTCCCCCGCCGAGACTTTTGGCAACTGCCAGTATATCGGGTAATATTCCGTAATTCTGATATGCGAACATAGATCCTATCCTTCCAAAACCTGTCTGTATTTCATCCAGTATAAGAAGTATATTTTTTCCATTGCATATGTTCCTGAGTTCCTTCATGAATTCTTTATCTGCAGGATAGACTCCGCCTTCTCCCTGGACGGGTTCTATTATAACGGCACATGTATTTTCGCTAAGAAGTTCCTTAACAGAATTTATATCGTTAAATACCGCATATTTGAATCCGGAAAGAAGCGGTTCGAATAACCTTTGCTTTTCGATTTGTGCAGTGGCAGCCAGCGCACCAAGAGTCCTTCCATGGAAAGCCCTCTTGAATGATATTACTTCATATCGTGAAGAACCGTAATTATCCGTAGAATATTTTCTCGCAAGTTTTATTGCTCCCTCTATGGATTCTGCACCGCTATTGGAAAAGAATACCTTTTCTCCGAATCCAGTGATCTCGCATAATTTTTTTGCCAGCATTACCTGGGGTTCGCTATAATAGACATTTGAAGGTTGGATGATCTTTTCAACCTGCTTCTTTAGTGCGTTTACCACACATTTATTGCTGTGACCAATATTCAGACATCCATAACCTGCTATGAAATCAAGATATTTGTTGCCTTCTATATCCCAGAGGTACTGCATTTTGGCTTTTACAAATACAACAGGCAATCTGCTGTAAGTCGACATCAAATACTTGCTGCCCATATCAAATATTTCCATATTTTTTACCGTGCTCATCCAACCTCCTTATTGGTTATCATTGTACCTATACCAGCATCAGTAAATATTTCTACAAGTATTGAATGTTTTTTGATTCCATTAAGTATATGGGTTCTTTCTGCTCCTGATTTTAAGGCAGCAATGCACGCAATCACCTTGGGAATCATTCCTGAACTTATTTTTCCTGATTCCAGTAAGTCAACGCATTGATCCACAGTCAATTTTGATATCAATTTATTTCCTTTACCGCTTTTTTCCATAATGCCATCTACATCCGTCAGCAGGATCATTTTCCTGGCATTAAGCGAAATCGTGACTTCTGCGGCACATGTATCAGCGTTGATATTGTATATATTGCCTTTATCATCCACTCCCAGTGTGGCGATAACCGGTATATAACCGCTGTCCAGTATATTATTCAAAAAAGCGTAATTAATGCTTTCTATTTCTCCTACAAATCCCAGATCTATGATTTTCCCATTCTTTTTATATTCTTTTTTATGGCATTTTATAAAGCTGGCATCATTTCCTGATATTCCTATGGCAACACTTCCATGTTTATTAAGAAAAGACACTATCTTCGTATTTATATTACCGATGAGGACCATTTTTACAATTTCTATCGAATCTTTATCGGTGACTCTCAAACCGTCTACAAATTCAGTTTTTATCCCTTTTTCTGCCGACATCTCGCTGATCTGTTTCCCGCCTCCATGAATAAGGACCACTTTTATTCCAACATATTTCATTAAGATCAAATCATTCAACACACTCTGAATAACAGTATCATTTTCCATCATGCTGCCGCCTATTTTTACTACGACTATCCTGTTGGAATATTCTTTTATATATGGCAATGATTCGAGCAATACCTCTACTTTATTTGTGTATAATTCGTTTTCTTCTTTTCCTCTGCTTACCTTTTGATGGGCCATTTTATTTATTTCTCCTCAAATTCTCTTTTTGATGATAACCGTATATTATTATTATGTCCGGTATAAAGCATTTATCTTTACATAATCAATCGAAAGATCTGTGGTCAGAATATCGAATTCCTCATTACCAGATTTAAGATCCACGGTAAATTTTATTTCTTTTTCTTTCATCAACTTATTTATATGTTTCCTGTCAAAATCTACACCTACACCGTTTTTTACAATCAGGACATCTTCAATATAAATATTTACTTTATCCGGATCAAAATCACACTCCGCCGAACCAAGTGACGAGTTTATCCTGCCCCAGTTAAGATCCTGCCCGAACATTGCCGCTTTAAACAAATTAGAGTTTGCAACTTTAAAGGCAAGTAATTTTGCATCAGTTTTTTTCTTTGCATTTACAATCTTTATCTCTATAAGTTTGGTTGCCCCTTCCCCGTCCAGGACTATTTTCCTGGATAGATCCTTCATTACGTAAGAAAAAGCATTTTTAAATTCTTTGTAATATTTACTTTTTTTATCTTTTAAAATAACATCGCTTTTTAAATTTGCCATGACTATCGCCATGTCGTTTGTGCTCTGGCATCCATCGATCGTTATACGGTTAAAGCTTTTGTCGGCTTCTTCAAGAAGAAGGCTATCCAATAATTCTTTAGAAATTTTTACATTTGTTGTTATAAAAACCAGCAGGGTGGCCATATTTGGTTCTATCATACCCGAACCTTTTGCCATACCGCCTATTACTAAATCTTCATCGTTTACGGTTTTGATTTTTACTGCTATTTCTTTTGTGACAAGGTCTGTTGTAAGTATTGCCTTTGCTGCATCATGTCCGCCATCGATACTTAATTTACCGGCACATTTACTGATGCCTTTTTCCATTTTGTCCATCGGAAGCTGCTTCCCTATTACTCCCGTAGATGAAATTATTATATTTTTTTTATCGACATCAAGCTTATGTCCTGCGATATCTATGGTTTTTATGGCATTCTCATATCCTTCTTTACCTGTGCAGGCATTGGCGATTCCGCTGTTTATAATAATTGCTTTTATATTTCTTGTCTTTTTAAGCTGTTCCTTTGTTACTACAAC
>CAZYQD010000044.1:0-8141 GCA_964649405.1 uncultured Actinomycetota bacterium | reverse complement strand
TCAGCGCCTGATGTACATTCATCTCTACCAGCTGGTCCTTATAGATACCGCCTGCAAGACGGGCCGCGCTTTTTTTAAAGTCTTCCCTGATCATACCTACTGTACTCGAGACTTTGACCCCAAGCAATTCATTGAAATTCGAATTAGGATCCGCATCCAGGGCCAGAATCGAACCCTTTTTATCATCAATGAGACTTCTGGTTATAAGACCCGCAATAGTGGTCTTACCTGTACCACCCTTTCCGGCCAATGCAATTTTTACACTCATCTTCTTGTCCCAACTTCCCTTTTATTTCTTTGGCTTCCCATCAAGTGAATAAAGGCTTTCTTCTACCGATGGAAAATCCTTCATATCCGTATAAGGTAAAAACAATCCTGCCACATATCTATCCATAAATTTCATATTGATACTCAGCTCGATATATGTAATATGATCAGCAATTTTTGTACTTTGTTTGTATTTGTCTCCCGAAAGCAGGCTAAGATAAGCTCCGGTAACAGATGTGTTCCCCATAAAAAAATATTTATTGATATTTACATCCGGAAGCATCCCTATGACCACTGCATTTTTTATATAAAGGTGTCTCCCCAGACCCCCGGCTATGTATATTTTATCAAGATCGTAAACACTCAGATCGACTTCTTCCAATAAAGTCTTGATCCCTGCATAAATGGCTGCTTTTGCTCTTATCAAATTATCAATATCGACTTCACTTATAAATATATCTTTCCCTGCTGCACTGTGTTTATCATCGACTAAAATGTACCTGCAATCATTATCCTTACACTGGAGATATTTATTTCCTATATCCCTGTTGAATTTGCCCTTCCTGTCAATAACACCTTTAAGATACATTTCTCCAACCACATCGATCAGTCCTGAGCCGCAAATACCCGCTGGTTTTCCTCCGCCAATAACCTCTATCTTACATTTATATGTCTTTTGATCGATAGAAACCTTTTCGATTGCACCATCTACCGCCCTGATGCCGCATTTTACTCCTCCGCCCTCGAAAGCCGGTCCCGCGGAGCATGAGGCCCCCATCATCCATTCCGAATTACCAACTACAAGTTCGCCATTGGTACCCAGATCCAGAAAAAGCGCAAGGTCTTCTTTTCTGTACATATCTGTTGCCAGAATGCCCGACGCTATATCACCGCCAAGATAACTGGCCACTCCTTTTATATTATATACATGAGCATTTTTTATATGCTTAATACCGATTTCTTTAGCTGTGGAACTCGAAAATTGATTAGCCACAGTGACATATGGTTCTTCTCTTATATATCTTGGAGGAACACCATAAAAAAGATGCATCATTGTGGGATTTCCAGAAACCATCATAGAGACGATATCATCCGCATCTATGTGCGAATTAAACATAAGTTTCCATATCAAATTATTAATCGAATCTATTATTATTTCTCTTAATTTCTCCAGTCCGCCTTTCTTGTTCGCATAGACTATCCTGTTGATGATATCCTCTCCAAATCTTATCTGAGGATTATACTCTGATTGCGTAGCTATTATCCTTCCATCTTCCAGATCCACAAGATACATGGCGAGAGTTGTGGTTCCGATATCCAGGGCGAGCCCATAGTTTTTTTTACTGACCTCACCAGGTAGAATATCGATAAGTGTGCTATTTTTCACATCTGCCGTTGCTGTGATCTCCCAGTTCTTATCTCTTAGAACCCGGGGTAACTTTCTGATTATATGAATTGGTACCACGCAATCTTCTATGCCCATATTCTCCCTGATGCTTTTTTTAAGACGGAACAGGTCGCTGGTTCCATAACTGAGCGATGGTTTCTCTACAATAAAGGTCTCTTTTCTTATCCATGGTTTTATTTCTACAGATGAGAGATGGTCCATATTTATATCTGCATATACCTTTGACTCCATATCTGTAAACCTGCCACCTACTATTTTTGCTCTGACTTTTTTCTGCGCAGGAACCTCGACAACCAGATCACTTTCTATTTTGGATAAACATGAAAGAACATAACCTTTTTGCTTCTCTGCAGGAGATATAAACCTGGATCTTTTAGTGCTCACTTTTCCTTCTTTTACGAGCACCTTGCATCTGCCGCATGTACCCACACCCCCGCAGGAAGAATCTATGTAAACATTGCTGTCGAGTATAGCCTGTTTTAAATTATAACCTTGGGGTTTTTTAATGGATTTACCGGCAGGAACAAATTTTACGAGATATTTTTTCTGGTTGTTCATTATTAAAATCGCAACCTTTTAAACAGATATCATAATCAACAGACGATGGAGATGAAATTTGAAACACAAGTCTCAATTCAAGAAATTATATTATATAAGGATTTAAAAATCAAAATGGAAGACATCTATGAGATGGATGTCTTCCATTTTTTTATTTGAATCCACTTTTTATTTTCTATATGTCTCTATATCAGGGATTTGTCACTATAGTTTTTTATAATAACTATTCCGCAGTTGTACCGGTTGAACCCGACGATACTCCACTACTCATTTCACTTACAGAAATGGTCACCGTTGTACCTTCCTCGGTCTCTATAATAGTCACTATCAGAGTATATGTGCCATTGTCAGCGGAAATTGAGGAAAGTGTCTGCCCATCACTCTCACTTGTAAACTCATTTATGTTTTGCCATCCTCCCAGTTGACTCTTGTACCAGTCAAATATGGTGTTTCCGGGATCAGTGGATGATGCAACAACAGAAAATGCATCTAAACCATTTTCCGTAGTTTTCCATGATGTTGTGATTACCATATTAGCATACATGGGAATAACATCAGGAAATCCATCGGGTAAATCGGTTCCCTCTCCTATAGTCATTTCACCTTCATCCGTTGTTATGGTTGTTTCTCCCTCGCTTATATCGACCTCTGCATCTCCGCCTTCGCTTTCAATGGCCTCTTCTATAGCTTCTTCAACACTTTCTTCTATGCCTCCCCCTTTACATCCGCTGCCCGAAAGCAGCATAAAAATCGCCAGACTTATTACTGCCACCAGAGTTATTGTTTTTCTCATTCAGATCTCCTTAATGCTTCCGTGTTATGTTTTTTTAGCAATCATTATTTTACTAAAATAATTTTTTTTATTAAATAAATAAAAGTTCTTTTTACTATTTTTCTACATCCAATTTATAAAAACTCATAAAGGCTTCGCCGGGTATTTCAACTTTACCAATTCTTTTCATTTTCTTCTTACCTAATTTCTGCTTTTCAAGCACTTTCCTTTTCCTGGTTATATCCCCGCCATAAAGCCCGGATGTAACATCTTTCCTGTAAGGCGCTATTCTCTCCTTGGCAATAATCTTGCTTCCGATTGCTGCCTGAATGGGCACTTCAAAGTTCTGCCTTGGTATCAGTTTCCTTAGCCTCTGCGTCATTTCTCTCCCCACCTGATATGCCTTTCCTTTATGTAAAATACTTGAGAGTTCGCTGATCTTCTCTCCAGCCACCAGTATATCCAATTTAACAAGGTCGGAAGATTTATATTCTAAAAGTTCATAATCAAGCGACGCAAATCCGGACGTTATCGATTTTAACAGGTTGAAAAAATCCACAATTATTTCTGAAAGCGGCATCAGGTATTTTATCTCCACTCTTTCAGGTGAGATATACTTCATGTCTTTAAAATCACCTCTTTTTTGACTTGCGAGTTTCATTACATCCCCGATATAATCTTTGGGAGTAATTATGGTTGCTTCCACAAAAGGTTCCTCTATTTTTAATGTTTTTTCCTGGGATGGAAAATCGGAGGGCCTTTTTACTTCAATAACCGAATTATCACTTCTGGTTATTCTATAGGCTACATTAGGTGCAGATGTTATTAGCCTTAATCCATATTCCCTTTCAAGTCTTTCTTTCACTATATCCATATGAAGCAATCCCAGAAAACCACACCTGAAACCAAAACCCAGTGCGCTGGATACTTCCGGGGCAAAATCCAGAGAGGAATCATTTAAAGAAAGTTTTCCCAGAGCATCTCTTAAATTTTCATAATCCACTCCATCTACAGGAAAAAGACCCGAGTAAACCATTGGTTTTGGTTTTTTGTATCCCGGCAGGCTTTTTTCTGAAGGATTTATTAAAGAAGTTATAGTATCGCCTACTATTATATTTCCCACTTCTTTGACCCCGGTAATAATATAACCTACCTCCCCGGCAGTCAGCATTTCCTTTTCTATCATATCCGGACCAAATATTCCCACCTCCTCGACCTCGCTTGTGAGATTCTCTCCTATAAACTTTATTTTGCTGTTTTTATTTATAGAACCGTTTACAACTCTTATAAGAACCACTATTCCTCTGTAAGAATCATACTGTGAATCGAATATCAACGCCTGAAGAGGGCTGTCCGGATTTCCGCCCGGAGGCGGTATATCCGACACTATCCTCTCCAGAATCTCTTCGATTCCGGATCCTGTTTTTGCACTTACATTTAGTATTTTCTCTTTTTTGATGCCCAGTACACTTCCGAGTTCCATCGTGACTTCATCGATCCTTGCACTTTTAAGATCGATCTTATTGATAACAGGAATAATCTCCAGATTGTTATTCACTGCCATATAGACATTGGCAAGAGTCTGTGCCTGTATTCCCTGGGTAGCATCGACAACCAGAACCGCCCCTTCGCATGCGGCGAGGCTTCTCGAAACCTCATAGCTGAAATCCACATGACCTGGCGTATCTATCAGATTAAAAATATACTGATTACCGTCTGTCTTACTGCTGTAGAGAACCCTTACCGAGTGAGCTTTTATGGTAATCCCGCGCTCCCTTTCAAGGTCCATATCATCCAGGAATTGGTCCAGCATCTCTCTCTTGCTTACGGTCTCGGTTATCTCCAGTATCCTGTCGGCCAGAGTAGATTTTCCGTGATCTATATGGGCAATTATAGAAAAATTTCTGATAAGCTTGCTGTCTGTCATAATTCAATTAAATAATTCAGTTATAAAAAAGCTATTGACCGTTTTTCCTCAGTTTCTTAAATATTCCCGCAACAAATTTTATCTCTTCCATCTTGAATAAAACGGTACATGTAATATATATACCTACACCGATAAAAATTACCAGGAAAAGAAGCAGGATAAAGGGCCATAGACCCTTATAGGCATAATTTTCAAGCCATTTCCATAGAAAATATATCGCAGTGCCCATTAATATAGTTGCAGCAAAAATCTTTCCATATGATGTGAATATTCTTTTTCCTCCAAAATTTCCTATTTTTTTCCTGAGTATTATTATCAGGATCACCACATTACATAAAGCAACAAAAGAAGTAGACAGGGCCAGCCCTCCTACCCCTAAAAACTGCATAAATATCCAGTCAAAAATGACATTTAGAACAATTGAAAGACCCGCTACTTTAAGAGGAGTCTTTACATTTTTAAATGCATAAAAAACCCGGTTAAGGATCATAAGAAGGCCGAAAAATATAAGACCGAGACTGTGGAAGATCAAAATGTACGCCACTTTTTCCGTATCCTCTGAAACAAAATTATAGCGTTCGAATAATAATTTTATTATAGGGTAACTCAAAATAACCAGTCCTGCCATTGCCGGGATCATCATATATCCTATCTCCCTCACACCCAGGGAAAAACTTTCCTTTATTCCCTTGATATCATTTCCTGCCGCCTGACGGGAAATCAATGGATATAATACTGTTACGATTGCCACCGAAAATACCCCAAGCGGTAAATTGGCGACTCTCCAGGATAGCATCAGGGCAGTTGTATTTCCTTCTCCCAGATTCAGCGCAAAAAAATAGTCCACACTATTATTAAGCTGGACAGCGCCCAGACTAAGGACGATAGGAAGCATGAGAGAAAAGATCTCCCTTACCCCCTTATGCTTGAGATCAATAATAAATCTGTACTTTAATTGCGAGAACCTGATCTGGGGTAATTGCACCAGGAGATGCATGAGTGAACCTGCCATTACCCCTATAGCCAGGCTGTAAATCCCCAGTCTTCTAAAAAGCAGGGTAACTGAGATTATCGTGATTATATTCATAACAAAAGGAGCGAGGGAAGGAACAGTAAATATATTATGCGAATTAAGGATACCGGTGGTAAGGCTGGAGAGGGACATCAGCACCAGGGAAAATATCATTATCCTGCTCATTACCACAAATTTATATATCTCCATCTGATTATTGGTTACTTTTGAAAGCAATGTCCCGATCTCGGGGGATAGAATGAATATAATGGCAGAGATAACCAGAAACACGAGAGTTATAATGTTAACAACCGAACTAACGAAAATTTTTAGATCATCCCTCTGGTTTTTCTTTAAATATGCCGAATAAATAGGGATAAATGCAGCAATTATAAGGCTCTCTGCAAAAAGTACCCGGAAAAGATTGGGAATGAATTCCGCCCATGTAAAAGCATCCGTTTCATAGCTAACGCCAAAATAACCTGCCATTATCTGATCCCGTACCAGTCCTGAAATCTTTGACAGTAAAATAGCCAGGATCACAAAGAATGTGGCATTCAAAATCCTTCTTCTTGACAGTAAATAATCTTCATCCATAGCAATATTATATTACAGATAATATAAAAAAAGGTATTATATCATTTATACAGGTCAGGTAATAAAGGTTTTTATTTATTTAAAAAAATGCTAAAATGTAAAATCGTTTTAAAATTGACAGTCATCGGAGAGGAAATAAATAGATGCCAAATATAAAGTCACAGGAAAAGAGAGACAGACAGAATATCAAAAGAAGAATCAAAAACAGGGTACTGAAAACCCGGATAAAAACCGATCAAAAAAGACTTGCTGAAGCTGTAAAAAGTAAAAATAAAGAAGAAGCTGAAAAGAGCTTTAACATACTTTCCAAACATCTCGATAAAGCGGTAAAAGGAAGCGCCGTTCATAAGAACTTTTCTTCCAATAAGAAATCCAAAGCGGCAAAACAGGTCAACTCCATTAAAAAAACCTAATTTATTTCTATAATTTCTAGAATCAATTTTTTTGCCAGTTGTTCGTCGAGGGTACCATTGGTCCTGAAACCGATATCATATTTATTCAATATTTCAAAGATCTTTAGTATTTCGGTTTCATTATAATTATCGCTTAACCTGATATATTTGTTCACAAGGTTTCCTATGAAGTAAGGCGGTACTTTCATGCTACTTTCAATATAATCTGTTACAAGAGATTTGTTGTCTCCCGATTTGATGTATAAAAAACACTTAAACATCCTGTGGATCAGTGTCACCAACCCGATCAGGTTATGTCCTTCATCAAGCACGGATTTTAATGCTTTTATGCTTCCATCTTTGTCTCTCTTGCCTATATAATCCACCAGATCGAAAATTTTTAATGAATAAATCCGGTTTACCAGGGACCTGACAGTATTCTCATCTATTACTTTTTTTTCTTCCGAACTTATATAATCAAAAAGTTTGTCATACTGCCTCTTGAGTAAATTAAAATCCATGTTTACATTTTCTATAAGCAGCAATACGGCTTTCTCGGTAAATTTTATTCCATCGGACTCCGACTTTTCATCAAGCCACTTTTTTAAAGTGCCGCTCAAAGGCGCTTTAAGCTGTGCAATTTTCCCCGCACTCTTTATTGAATCCATAAGCGCAGTGCTCAACTTCTGTGTTGATGCAGTAATAAAAAAAACTATATTTCCGCTGTTACCGGGAATCCCGGTTATGAGGTTCTTTACCCTTTTTTGCAGGTCTGCAGGTACTTTCTCCATATGTTTTATTACTACTATCTTTTTAGGAGAAAACAAAGAAGGGGTATTTACATAGTTAGTAAATTCTTCTTCATCGATTTCTTCCGTACCGCTAAATGCTTTGAAGTCAGTATCAAAATTGATCTTTCCCCTGAGGTGACTTTTTACACTCTCTATCCTTTCATCCAGTACCGAATCGCTGGCGCTGATATATAAATAACATGGCAGAAGTTTCTCTAATTTAAAAGATTCTTTTTTGGAATTATTAGTTTTCATCTTTATTTAATAAACAATAAATTTTGGAAAATGTCTATGTAAAGCTTATTGATCGAGGTATAGTTTATGTTTAGTTTATACCAAGCGCATCCTTTACCTCATCTTGCGTCATGCCGGACCTCAAACGCTGATCATAGAGTAGTCCTATAATGGCGCGATCTA
>CAZYQD010000043.1:0-8204 GCA_964649405.1 uncultured Actinomycetota bacterium | reverse complement strand
AGTATGGAAAGCTATGGTACGGATAAACCTGATTTAAGATTCGGACTTATCATAAGAGACATATCGGATATATTAAAGGATAGTGAGATCAGGATCTTCAAGGATACTTTAAAAAACAAAGGGTACATAAAATGCATAGTAGTCGACGACTCGTCCGTTTTTACCAGAAAGGAACTGGATGACCTTGTAGATACGGCAAAGAAATGCGGTGCTGGAGGTCTTATTTGGATAAAAATCGACGAAGATAAAAATTTTCAATCACCTGTGTCCAAACTTCTATCAGATGCAGAAAAAGAAGCATTGATAAAAACTTTAGCCCTGAAAGAAAAAAATCTACTGCTTATCGTTGCCGATGAATTTTTGACTGTATGTCAGACTCTGGGGACCATCAGAAGGATTCTTGCCGGGAAGCTGGGTTTGATAGATGAAGATGAATTTAATTTTATATGGGTATATGATTTTCCGTTATTCGAATGGGATAAAAATGAGAAAAGACTATCGCCGATGCATCACCCTTTTACAAAACCTGATGAAAGCACCGTAAGTTTTCTGGACAGCGAACCTCTTAAGGTCAAATCCAAAGCTTATGATATAGTTTTAAATGGCACAGAAATAGGAGGAGGTTCTATAAGGATAAATGATGTCGATTTACAAAATAAAGTATTTAAAATACTAAATATCGATGAAAAAAGGATAAAAGAAAATTTTGGGTTTCTTACCAGAGCGATGGAGTATGGAGCTCCTCCGCACGGCGGCATAGCCCTGGGAATGGATAGGCTGATCATGCTTCTGGGAAAACTTGACAGTATAAGAGAAGTGATAGCTTTTCCAAAAACACAATCAGCTGTGTGTATGCTTACCGGTTCACCTTCAAATGTTACGGAAGAACAATTAAAAGAGGTCTCTATCAAAATAACTGAAGAAGAAAACAGGTAATGAATTCTTATCCTTTCTTTGCCAGAATTTGGCTAAATCTGGCTTTATTGAATAAACTATTCAATTATGATAACATTTTTCCGGGTACTCTATTTATATCGTAATTAAAGTTAAATTTTTGTGCCAACAAATTTACATTGGAAGCTCAAACTTTGGCTGTAGCGTAAATGCCCATATACATTTAGTGGGACTTATAAAGCAGACAGGAGGGCATCCACCTGCTGAGAGCAGGGCGCAAAAAACTTCCTCTAATTACGACTAAATGGAGTATCCATTTTATTATCGAAAATCAATCTTAAATTAATTTTATGGATATAAGAAAGGTATTTCTGGATTATTTCAAGAAACACGATCACCTGATACTCCCTTCTTCCGGCATTATTCCGCAGGATGATCCAAGTGTACTTTTAACGACTGCAGGAATGCAGCAATTCAGGCCTTATTATCTGGGAATTAAAAAACCTCCGGCAAAGAGGATCGCTACTGTACAAAAATGTTTCAGGACAAGCGATATCGATAAGGTAGGTTATACTGATAGGCATCTTACATTCTTTGAGATGCTGGGAAATTTTGCATTCGGGGATTATTTTAAGAAAGAAGCAATAGAGTTTGCCCTTGATTTTATTGTAAAAACACTCAAAGTTCCCTTACAAAAATTAAGCGTGGCCGTATTTGAAGGTGATAGTGATATTCCGGCGGACCTGGAATCAATCGAATACTGGAAAGAAAACGGAATAAGCTCCGATAAAATATATAAATTCGGGAAGGAAGAAAATTTCTGGGGTCCTGCGGGAGAAACCGGTCCCTGCGGTCCTTGTTCCGAGATATACTATGATTTCGGTAAAGAGTATGGATGCGGTAAAAAAGATTGCGATCCTAATTGCGACTGCGGCAGATTTCTTGAAATATGGAACCTGGTTTTTACACAATATAATTTCAACGGGGAAAAATATGATGAATTGCCGGAAAAGAATATAGACACCGGTATGGGACTTGAACGGATAATAGCGGTCCTTGAAGGGACACCTTCGGTATATAAGACTTCTTTGTTTGAAATGATAATAAAAAAAATAGAGGAAATATCAGGGGAAAAGGATTTTTTTAATAAAAAAGGAAATCAGGATACAGTATTTAAAAAAAGTTCAAGGATAATAGCTGATCACGCAAGAGCTATTTATTTTTTGATTTCAGACGGAGTGACCCCTTCTAATCTGGGAAGAGGTTACATTTTAAGAAGAATAATCAGGAGAGCAATAAGATTTGGCAGATCTATAGGAATCGAAGGGTACTTCTTGAATGATATAGGACAGCTGGTAATAAGAGAATATTCAAAAACATATCCAGAACTCCTGGCGAAAAAAGATTTTGCTTTTAAGCTGGTACGGGATGAAGAAAAGAGATTTACGGAAACATTAAAGGAAGGCAGTAAGGTTCTGGCCGGTAAAATCAGCGGCATCAAAAAGAATAAAGGAAATAATTTAGATCCTGAAGACGCTTTCAGACTTTATGACACATATGGATTTCCTGTTGAATTGACAGTAGAAATATTGAATGAAAATGATTTAAAACTGGATATAGAAAAGTTTTATGATTATTTGAAGAAACACACTGAAAAATCAAGGGAAAAGGTCTCATTTGATAAAAAAATAGATAAAAATCTTGAACTGTATAATAAGATAAATAAGGGTCTTGATGTAACATTTGTCGGGTACCAAAAGACTTTACTAGAGACCTCAATTGAAAACATCTTAAAAATCAATGGTTCTGGAAATAAAGAACTGGTATCCTCATTGTGCGAAGGCGAAAAAGGTGAATTGATTTTAAGGGAAACTCCGTTTTATGGAGAAAAAGGCGGTCAGATAGGAGACAGGGGTATTGTTAAAAAAGGGGATAATATATTTATGGTCGAAGACAGCAAGATACCGGTTGAAGGTATTTATACTCATAAAGGGATTTTAAAGAAAGGTCAACTAAAGGCAGGCGATAAGGTGACTGCAGAAGTAGACCATGTTTATAGAAAGAACATAAGCAGAAACCATACTGCGACCCATCTCCTTCACTGGGCATTAAGGAATGTATTTGGCAGTGAGGTAAAACAGGCCGGTTCTTTTGTAGGAGAAGACAGGTTTAGATTCGATTATTCTATTTATAATGCACCGACCAAAGTTAATCTTAAAAAAGTAGAAAGAATTATAAATGAGAAAATTCAGAACAATGATACAGTGCGGTGCTTTGAGACTACAAGAGAATTTGCTGAAGAAATAGGAGCAATGTCTTTATTTGGGGAAAAGTATGGTAAATTCGTGAGAGTAGTAGAGATAGATAATTACAGCAGGGAATTGTGTGGCGGTGTCCACGTCACAAGAACAGGGGATATAGGTATATTTAAGATCACATCAGAAACCAGCGTGGGCGCCAACCTGAGAAGAATAGAAGCAGTTACCGGTATGTATGCATATAATTATCTGGAAGAAAAGGAAGAGATATTGAATAGAGTATCTTCCAGCCTGGAAGTGGAAAGTAATAAGGTGCCGGCCACTCTGGAAGATGTAAAAAATAATTTAAAGAAAAAAGGAGAAGAACTCCAGATACTAAAGGTAAAAATTGCAAAAAAAGAAATAATGGTTAAATCCGGTTACGATTCTTCAACAGAAGGATTAAAGGTAATTGACTTTGATTTTTCAAAATCCGAAATCACGAGTGGTATGGAGATCAACAAGATGGGGATAGTGGGTGATGAGATCAAAGATCATTTCAAAGGAAAAAATACTTTTATTGTTTTTGGAAATATTTTAAGCGGCAAGCCGGTAATGATTCTTCAGGCAACGGAAGATCTGGTGAAAAAAGGTATAGACTGCGGTAAGATTGCCGGTGAAGTCAGTCTGAAGTTAAAAGGCGGCGGTGGAGGCAAACCCACCTTTGCACAGATAGGTGGTTCGGATGCCCATTATCTGGGCAATGCCATAGATTTTGTGAAATCCAGGGTTTCGGATATCTTAAGAAAAGAAAAATGAGAATTCTGGGATTGGATATAGGAGATAAAAGAATAGGGATTGCGGTTTCAGACGAACTTGAGATCATATCTACACCACTTGAAGTAATCGAAAATGATGATAAAGTAGCTGAAAAAATCAGGGAAATCATAAACAAGTATAAAATAAAAAAAGTAGTTGTGGGAATACCTTATACCCTTAAGGGTTCAACAGGCTATCAGGCGAGAAAGACCATCGATTTTGTAGATAGTACCATTAAGAATATGAATGTCGAAATTGATTATATAGACGAGAGGTATACCACAAAAATCCCAATGAAGCTTTTTGAGAAATATTCCAAAAAAAAATTGATTGATAGGTTCTCGGCAAGTATAATTCTGGAAGATTATTTAAAGAGAAAAAAGGAAATATAAAAAATGTCAAAAAGTAAATTTAAAGTCGCTGCCAGTCTTATGATTCTGCTTCTGGTAGTATGCGTACTTTTCCTTTTTCTGACTTCATGCGATCTTTTTAACGGAGAGGAAGAGGATGTTGTACCTGCCGGGACCGAAGTAGAATTTGAGATAACTGAAGGAATGACGCTGAATCAGATTGCAGGACTTTTGGAGGAAAAAGGGATAATCGAAGGTTCATTCCTTTTTAGATTGTTTGTGGAGCAAAGAGACAAAGAAGGGAGTTTGATACCCGGAACTTATATGCTTGAAACAGGTTCGGAATATGAAGAAGTCTTAAATATAATAACAGCGGGTCCTATTGTGGTTACCTATAAATTTACCATACCCGAAGGGTTTACTATAAAACAAACCATAGAAAGGATAGTCAGTGATGTGCCCTTTATTGAACAAGAGGATATGGAACTGGCCACGAATATAAGTAATTATGATTACGACTACTTAAAAGATGCAGAAAGCCTGGAAGGATTTCTATTCCCAAAGACATATGAGATTACTATAGATTACACTGCCAGAAATATTATTGAAATGTTGCTTGCTCAGTATCAGTTCGAGACCGGAAGCCTTGATTATTCTCCGGCAGAAAATAAAGGCCTGACTCACTATGACATATTAAAGATAGCGTCAATGATAGAGAGAGAAGCTTATATACCCGAGGAAAGGGCATTGATTTCAGCAGTCATACATAACAGGCTGGAAATAGAAATGAGCCTGGGCATAGACGCTACCCTGAGTTACTATCTGGATAAAGGGGAGGAGGACCTTACCGAAAGTGATTTGAAGACTGACACGGAGTATAATACCAGGCTATATAGCGGGTTACCGCCAACTCCTATCTGCAATCCCGGTCTGGCCAGTATTGAAGCAGCTTTAAATCCAGAGAAAGACGCAGAATATTTATATTTCAAGATAACGGATACAGAGAACCATATACATTCTTTTTTTAACACTTATCAGGAATTCCTGGATGCAGTGGTTAAATAGCAATACGGAAATAAAAGATTTAATCGCAGAAAAGAAACTGTTACGCAGGTTACAGAAGAAAGCAGACCTAAAAAAAATACCAATAATAGATATAGCTGCGGGGAGACTTCTTGAACTGGTCTGTCTTCTTGTAAGACCAAAAAATATTCTGGAAATCGGATGCGGAACAGGGTTTTCAACTTATTTCCTTGTTAAAAATCTAAAAGGAGGCTCCTATACAGGAATAGATTTAAACCAGGAAAGAGTCGGGGAGGCAAAAAAATTCCTGGTAAATAAATTTCCTGAGGAAAAAATCCGATTCCTGACCGGCAATGCCTTAAAGATAATACCGGATCTTAAATCTAAATTCGACCTCATATTCATAGATGCGGCAAAATATGAGTATCCTTTCTACATAAAAGCTATGGAAAATAAGTTAAAATCGGGAGCAATAATAATTGCCGATAATATATTTTATGGGGGGAAGATTTTTAGAAAAGAAAACAACCTGCATGATTTAAAAAGTGTAAACGGAATAAAGGAATATATAAATTATATAAGTAATTCCAGGTGTTTCCGCAGTCACTTTATTGATATTGGTGACGGTATATCGGTTACAGAGTTTTTAAAGAAGTAAACTATAGGATTATGACAAAAAATAAAAAGATACCCGAACTTCTTGTACCAGCAAATAACCCTGGTATTTTGAAATATGCAGTAAACTATGGCGCAGATGCTGTCTATGTGGGAGGAAAAGAATTTAATTTAAGGAGCATCAGGGGAAACTTTACCCTTCCGGAATTGGAAAAAGGTGCCGAGTATGCACATAAGAATCACACAAAGATATATCTAACCCTTAATTCAATAGTTTATGAAAAGGAACTCCCCCGGTTGCGTAAATATCTTAAAGAATTAAGAGACATAAACCTGGACGCGATCATAGTGTCCGATTTCGGCGTTCTAGAGTTAATAAAGGAATTTCTTCCCGGAAGAAAAATACATATTAGCACGCAGGCAAATATAAACAATCACACTGCAGTAAATTTTCTTGGAAGACTCGGAGCAAGCAGGGTGAATCTTGCAAGAGAAATAAGCTATAACGATTTAAAGAATATAATGGAAAAAACGAATATCGAAATCGAGGTATTCGTGCATGGTGCCTTATGCATTTCTTATTCCGGAAGATGCATGTTGAGTAAATATATGACCGGACGTGAAGCAAATAAAGGGGAGTGTACGCACAGCTGCCGGTGGAAATATTATTTGATGGAAGAAGAAAGAGCAAATCTATTTTTCCCGGTTGAGCAGGATAAAAGAGGAACTTATATATATAATTCGAGGGACCTTTGCCTGCTTGAAAAATTAAAACTACTTGTAGATACGGGTGTAGATGCATTAAAAATCGAGGGAAGGATGAAGACGGAAAATTATGTAAGTCTTACAACATGGATTTACAGGAAAGCACTCGATTATATCAAGAATGATAAGTTTACTAATGATAAAATATCCTGCCTGGAAAGTGAACTCGATAAATGCACCCATCGTAATTTTACTACGGGGTTTATGTTTTCAAAAAAGGACAGAAGTGAACTTGAAAACAATGAAAATGTCGGTTATATAACAAAATATATTTTTATCGGGATTTATCATGATTTTAGCGATAAATATAATGGTCCCGTTATAAATGTAAAGAACCAATTCAGAACCGGAGAAGTCGTGGATGTTTTACAGCCGTATGAAATTTCTAAAAAGCGTGTGATTGGTAAAATAATTTCGATTACAGACGGGACAGAAATGGAATACGCAAATCCAAATGATCTGGTAGTTTTATGCGGTCTGGGTAAAGTGAGCCCTTTTTCAATTTTTAGAATCAAAAACAGGAGGATTTAAAATATATGGACTTAAAAATATAATAAAAGTTATAAAAGTTTAAGAAGTTGAAAATATAAAAGTTTTTTAGTATTATTATAATAATTAATTTAAAAGATATATGATTGAAAATATTAAAACTTATGAATTGATACTTTCAGGCAGGGTACAGGGTGTAGGTTTCAGATATTTTGTAGAATCAATAGCCGGAAGATTTGGTATTACCGGCTTTGTTAGAAATACTTTTGACCGTAAGGTGGAAGTTGTCTGTCAGGGAGAAGAAGAAGACCTGAAGAAATTTGTAGATGAAGTAAAGAAAGGTCCGTCATTCTCCGTAGTAATAGATGCAAAAGTAGAACAAATAAAAGATAGCAAAAAATATAACATATTCGAAATCAAGTTTTGATGATTACGATGTAACAATAATAATAGCAAGAGATATATATAAAATGATTAGTTCCAGTACAAAATTAATAGCGCTTATCGGTAATCCGGTAAAGCATAGTCTATCTCCAAAGATTCAGAATTATTTCATAAGCAAATACTCCAGAGACGCTGTTTACCTGTCATTTGAAATTAAAAGAGAAGATATCAGGGATGCATTCAATGGTGCGAAAAAATTGGGTATGTTGGGATTAAACGTGACAATGCCTTACAAAGAGGAGGTGTTTAGATTAATAGATAATCCTGATAATGTGTCATCGATTATTAAATCTGTAAATACCGTTAAATTCAATAAGAAAGAAGATATTTCGGAAGGTTTTAATACTGATGTGGGAGGCTTTTTGATATCTCTGGACCAAAAAAAAATCAAATGGACAGGGAGCGAGTGTCTTGTCATAGGGGCAGGCGGTGCCGCAAGAGGCGCAATTTATGGACTACTTCAGAAAAAAGTCAAAAGAATATTTGTTTATAATAGAACCACAGAGAAAATTACTCGTATCATAAAAGATTTAAAATCCGAAGGAAGTGAAAAAATAAAAGCTTTAAA
>CAZYQD010000042.1:0-8779 GCA_964649405.1 uncultured Actinomycetota bacterium | reverse complement strand
TTATGATAAGTCCGAATCTTAAATCAGGTTTATCCGTACCATAGCTTTCCATACTATCTTTCCATCTGATTCTTTTTAATGGAAGCTCGATTTTCTTACCCAGTATTTCTTTAAAAATGTAAGAAAACAAATTTTCTATTATATTCATTACGTCTTCCGCCTCCACAAAAGTCATTTCAAGATCTATCTGTGTAAATTCCGGCTGTCTGTCGGCTCTCAGGTCTTCATCCCTGAAACATCTCGCTATCTGGTAACATCTATCGAATCCTGAGAACATCAAGATCTGTTTAAAAAGCTGCGGTGATTGCGGTAGAGCATAAAATTTGCCGGGATTCAACCTTGAAGGCACAAGAAAATCCCTTGCACCCTCCGGGGTGCTTTTTGCCATAATAGGCGTCTCTATTTCGATAAAACCTTTTGAATTAAAATACTTCCTTGCGGATGCAGTTATTGCATGCCTTAATCTGATGTTTCTCTGCATTTCCTGGGTTCTTAAATCGATGTATCTGTATTTTAGCCTCGTGTTTTCATCGACCTTATTTCTATCTTCGAGCAAAAAAGGAGGTGTTTTGGATATGCCCAGTATTTTAATTTCTTTTACCACTATTTCTATCTCACCGGTTGGGATGGAAGGATTGATAGTCTCTTTCGACCTCATCCTGACTTTCCCGTTTATACTGACGACATATTCGCTCCTTATATCCCTGGCTGTCTCATAAGAATCTTTATATTCGTCAGGACTGAAAATCAGCTGGACGATACCGGAAAAATCCCTCAGGTCCAAAAAGATCAACTTGCCATGATCTCTCCTCTTATTGACCCAACCCGCCAGAGTGACTTCTTTGCCTTTGAAATCTTTATTTATCTCTCCACATAAATCAGTTCTCATCCTGGTCTTAAAAACAGAATTAGCCATTACTTTACACTCCTATGATTTCCATAATTTTTTCCGTTTCGTTTTTCCAGTCGACTTTATATTGTTTGAATTTCTTAATATCTTTTATGGTAAGATTTCCGGTTTTGACCTCATCTTCGCCAACTATAATAATAAAATCATAACCATTATCACTTGCCCACTTTATCTCCGTTTTTAAATTCCTGATATTAAAGTTAATATCACAGACCACTTCTCTTCCTCTGAGATATTTAAGAATACTAAGAGAATACTCTTGAGAATTTCTGTCCATTGCAACAAGATAGACTATGGATTTTTTATCGGACTTTGGAAGACCGATGTTTAACTGCCTCATGAGTATTATCGTCCTGTCAATCCCAACAGCAAATCCCGTGGCCGGGATATCCGGACCTCCCAATTCGCCTATAAGGTTGTCATATCTTCCCCCGCCTCCCAGAGCATTCTGTGCGCTCTCAAGGTCCTCCGATATTATTTCAAATATGATCCTCGTGTAATAATCAAATCCCCTTACCAGGTTTTTATCGATCCTGTATTTTATACCAAGGGTTTTTAAACATCTTAAAACTTCTTCGAAGTTTTTCTTGCATTCGGAACACAAATAATAGGACATCTCAGGTGATCCTTTTAAAACCTTAATACACTCGACATTCTTGCAGTCAAAAATCCTCAGGGGATTCTCTTTAAACCTTTTACGGCAATCAATGCATAATTTATTTATCTCGGGTTTCAAATATTTTTTAAATTCTTCCAGAAATTTCTTGCGGCATTTACGGCAGCCGATACTGTTTATCTTAAGTACCAACTTTTTGAATCCAAGCTTCTCAAAAACTAAATTCAGGATCCAGATAGCTTCGGCATCTACAATTGGGTTATCTGAACCGATTGATTCTATCCCCAGCTGCCAGAACTCCCTCATTCTTCCTTTCTGGGGCTTCTCATACCTGAACATATTCCCGATATAGAAAAGCTTGAGTGGAAGTTTTTCGGAGTACATTTTATTCTCCAAAACTGCCCTTACGATTGAAGCTGTACCCTCGGGCCGAAGGGTTAGAGACCTACCTTTCTTATCAGGAAAGGTATACATCTGTTTTTGAACTATATCGGTATTTTCACCAATACTTCTACTGAAGACCTGTGTATATTCAAACGCAGGAGTTATCATTTCCGCAAAATTAAAAATCTTAAAAATTTCTCGTGCGGTATTAATAATGTAATTTCTATAATCTATGTCTTCACCATAAATATCGATTGTACCTCTTGGGGAACTTACATCCAAAGCAAATCACCTTTTTCTTTCTGGCTGCCTTCCTTTAAAAAATGGTCACTTAAATAATAATTTGATTTCAACTCATATTCAAGACTGGTTATCTCACCGTGGCCCGGGTATATTATTGATTTCTCGTTCATATTCTTTACTTTTGCAAGAGATCTTTTTATTTCCCCCAAATCCCCTCCGGGTAAATCTGTACGCCCGATAGCACCTTTAAAAAGCAAATCGCCTGTAAAAAGAAAATTGCCTGTTTTAATCATTATACTACCGGGAGTATGCCCGGGAACATTTATTATATCGATACCAAGATCCGTAAAAAAATCGTAATCTTTGTTTTTTATCAAATTATAAGTTTTTAATGATAATTCATTTTCTCCGAAAAATGAAGAATAATTCTTTGCCGGATCTGTAATGATCGGTTCCTCAAATTCATGAATATAAAACGGGATTTTATAACTTGAGATTATATTTTCGATAGCGCCTATATGATCGTAGTGACCGTGTGTATTTAAGATGAAGTCCGGTTTTATACCGCCCTCTTCAATACTTCTTTTAATAATATCGAAATCGGCACCCGGGTCTATAATTATATTCACACTTTCCAGAGACAATATATAACAATTGACTTTAAAAAATCCTAGTACTAATCTTTTTAAATTCAATACGTTTTACTTTCTGGGTAATATTCTATAAGCATCATAAACCGAGTCTATTTGCTTTATATTGTTGATGACATCTTTCAGAATATATTTATTACTGATCTCTATAAGGAACCTGAATTTAATATGACCGCTTTTATCCGTTCTTAAAGAATTCGCACTTACTATATTCAGGTCATATTCACTTATGATATTCGTAATGTCCCTCAGTAGTTTTGTCCTGTCAAGAGCATCTATCTGTATTTCGGTATTAAATTTATAAGGAGCCTTTTTATCCCAGTAAACATCTATAAATCTTTGTTTTTCGGAACTCATCGAAGCATTTACGTTGGTGCAATCGATCCTGTGAACAGAAATCCCTTTGCCTCTTGTTATATAACCCACTATATTATCTCCCGGAACCGGATTACAGCACCTTGCAATAGTCACCAGTACGTCTTCCATGCCTTTTACTTTAATACCGCTCGATTCTTTCTTTACGACTTCTTTTCGGTGTATGTCTTCAATGGTCAATTCTTTTTCGGGTTCTTGCTGGCTCAATTTCTTTATTATTTTTGTATAGACCTGGTGGGCAGATATCTTGTGGGACCCGATATTCCTGAAAAGAGCCTCTACTTTCCCCAAATTCATATCCTTTGTCACTTCATCAAATATCTCTGCAGGTACGCTTTTAAAAGAAAGGCCGTTTTTCCTGAGGACCTTTAACATTATATCTCTACCTATATTGTATGTTTCCTGTCTCTGCTCTTTGCTGAACCATTGCTTGATCTTGTTGCGCGCACTTGAGGTCTTGACCACATTAAGCCAATCTCTGCTCGGACCTTTCTTGGTTTTAGCAACTATTATCTCGACAATGTCACCATTTTCCAGAACAGTCTCTATAGGAACCATGATCCCGTTTATCTTTGAACCTATAATGTTGTGTCCGACATCGGTGTGTATTTGATAAGCAAAATCAATTGTAGTCGCCCCTCTGGGAAGATTTATTACTTTACCCTTCGGAGTAAATACAAAGACTTCTTCCTCGAACAGGTCCAGTTTCAAAGATTCCATATAATCCTGCGGGTCCTTTAATTCCTTTTGCCAGTCCAGTATCTGCCTTATCCATGCCACCCTCTTATCGAACTCGCTGAGTTTTTTGGGGCTGCCCTCTTTGTATTTATAGTGAGCCGCAATACCATATTCCGCAAATTTATGCATCTCATATGTTCTTATCTGTATTTCAACGGGTTTACCCTTTACACCGATAACCGTTGTATGGAGAGATTGATACATATTGAATTTTGGATTGGCTACGAAATCCCTGAACCTTCCCGGTACAGGTTTCCACAAGGAATGTATTATCCCAAGCACCGCATAACAGTTTTTGACATCGTTTACTATGATCCTTATTGCAATTATGTCGTAAATATCATCGAATTTTCTGTTTTGTTTGATGATTTTATTATAAACGCTATAATAAGTTTTTATTCTTCCGCTGATATCAGCCGAAATTTTTACTTCCTTTAATTTCTTGCTGATTATCTTTATTGCCTCATCGATCAACGATTTTCTTTCTTCAAGTTTTTCGTCGACTAAATTTTTTATTTTCTCGTACTCTTTGGGGTAAAGATATTTGAAACTTAAATCTTCCAACTCCGATTTTATTTGATAAATCCCCAGTCTATGTGCAATCGGAGCATAAACTCCCAGTGTTTCAGTAGAAATAATACGTCTTTTTTCTTCATCCAGCGGGTATAAGGTCCGCATATTATGAAGCCTGTCTCCAAGTTTTACCAGTATTATCCTCACATCTTCAGACATTGCGATTATCATTTTTCTAATGTTGTTTACCTGCTGCTCCTCTTTACTGGTAAAAACTATTTTATCTAATTTCGTGACGCCATCTATGATATTGGCAATTTTTTGCCCGAAATCTTTTTTAGCTGCTTCCGGACTATAATCTGTGTCCTCTATCACATCATGTAAAATGGCCGATATTATAGATACCTGATCCAGTTCAAGGTCTGCCAGAATTCCTGCGACTTCCAGAGGGTGGACGATGAATGGTTCCCCTGATTTTCTGTACTGATTTTGATGGTATTTTTTCGAGGTAAAGTAAGCTTTTTGGACCAGCTGCTCATCTACATCCGGATTATATGATTTTATTTTTTTTATTAACTTATTGTATACAAGATCCGTGTTTATCTTTTTAGTTTTTTTATTCAGTTCCAGGCTCATCTTTTTTGTTCTTTAATATAAAATCAATATTATTATAGAACATTTTCAGCTTCCCTAAAATAAGTCAAGGATCACCAGCTGTACCGTTTTAATATCATCCCATATATTCTCTTCTATTTTATACAAAATATTGATCTTTTTTCCTGTTTTTATCTTCTCTTTATTTTTTTTATTTATTTTGAATATTATAGCATCCAGTACCGTTCCAGTCTGTTTAAGCTTTAGCCTTACATGTGTTTCTTCCATTAAATAATAAAAACTTACTATTTCACAATCTCCGGTTACAAAACCTGGCTGGGGATTGCCTATTCCATAGGGCTTCAATAAATAGATTTCTTCCAATAATTTCTCATTTATATCCCGGAAATCAAGTTCCAGGTCATAGAAAAACTTTTTTTCGATATCGCCTATACTAATATTTTTTTGTGCAATCTCTACCATATTCTTATGAAAGGTCCCGAAACTTGAAATATTCATGCTTATGCCGCAGGCCGTCCTGTGTCCGCCGAAATTATCGAAGAGGTTACAGCAGAAAACCAGGTTTCCATATAAATCGAATTTATCCGTGCTTCTTCCGGAACCTTTAAGTTTACCTTCCGATTCCTTGAACAAAATTGCCGGAATATTGAATTTTTTTACAATATCCGAAGCTACGATACCGAGTACCCCTTCGTTCCATTCTTTTGATTTTTCTATAAATATCCTTTTTTCTTTTATGATCTTATCGAAATCATGACTGCCGATTATTTCAGCAAATATTTTTTTTTGGATATTCTGTCTTTCTTCATTATAGGAGTTTAGACCATTCAGCAGTTCGTCCAAAACCTCTCCCTCACCGGTCAATAGATCGAAACTGCTTCTGGCATTTTTAATTCTGCCTGCTGCATTCAGTCTGGGAGCTATAATAAATCCTATATCATATTCATCTATATCTTTTTTGTCCTTTACTACCGCGTTAATCATCTTTTTGAGTCCCGGATTTATGGTTCTCTTGAGTAACTCCAGCCCTTTTTTGACAATTATCCTATTCTCGTCAATCAGTGGCATCAGATCAGCAATTGTAGATATGGCAACCAGATCCAGCAGATTAGTAAGATAGTCTCTGCTGAATTCTTTCTTATAAGTATCTTCCAGCTCTCTCAAGATACCTATAATAAATTTTAAAGTAACACCTGCACCGCTTAAATGTTGGAAAGGATATGTTGAACCTTTTATCCTGGGATTTATTATGATGTAATTATCCTGCTTCGTGTCGAGATCAATGGATTGAATATGGTGATCGCAGACTATCACATCCAGCCCTCTGTTACCTCTGGTGAATTTTTGAACTTCCTGACTATTTGTACCGCAGTCCACGCATATCATCAGACTATATTTACCTCCGGCAAATATCTTCTTGAAAAAATCAAGATTCAAATCATAACCTTCATTGAATCTGTCAGGAATATAGACTTCGGCATCCAGACCCAGATCTTTAAAGAATTTATACATGATCGAAGAGCTTATTATCCCGTCTGCGTCATAATCTCCAAAAATTAGAATATTCTCTTTTCTTTGAATTGCTTCCTTTACCCTTTTGATCCCCTGTTCGATACCCGGAAGCATCATGCAGTCATGCAGATCTTTGAGAGTTGGATTTATGAAAGATATTATTTCTTTTTCGCTGGATATATTTCTTCCGGCTAGAATATTTATAAGAAACTGGCTGTAGCCCAATTTACCTGATATTTTTTTATTTTCTTTTCCGATCTTTCTGCATTGCCATTTAGCAGGAAAATTCGTCATGTTATTTTTTATATTTTGGAAATCTATTGTTCCATACGGTAAGAAGGGGTGGGCCTATAAAAATCGAAGAATAGCTACCGGATACTATCCCAAGGGTAAGACCAAACGCAAAATCCTTTAATGTCTCATTACCGATAATAAGTAAAACGATTATAGGAAAAAGTGTCGTTGCGGCAGTTCCCAGTGATCTTACTAGTGTCTTATTTATTGAATAATTGGCGAGGTCTATGAACCTATCGGTTCTTCTTACTCTTAATTCTTCACGCATTCTATCGAAAATGATAATAGCATCACTCAATGAATATCCAAGTATCGTTAAAATAACGGCAATGGTTGTCGTATTGAATTCTCTGAAAGTTATTACATAAAAACTAAGTATGATAAGGAGGTCATGTAATAACTCTGCAATGGCGATAATTGCAAACCTAACAGCAAATCTTATCCATACATATATCAGGATTCCCGCAATGCTGATCGCAACTGCAATCAATGCATTCCTTGTGATTGTCCTCGAAAATCCAGCTTCTACACCTCTATCCTGTATTAAAGGTCTCGTTATGCCGATATCTTCATCAAGGTTGTCCAGAATACTTGCTTTCTCTTCATCTGTTAATTCCGTTGTTCTGATAATATATCGATCATCGGCCGTACTTTGAAGTATTGCTCTTCCATACCCGATATCTTCCATTTCCTGACGAAGTTCGCTTATTTCTACAACTCTTGTAAACTGAACTTCCATCAGATTCCCGCCACGGAAATCTATTCCAAAATTAAATCCTCTAATGAAGAATAAAATTATACCGGTAATAATAAAAAGAGTAGAGACAATAACTACAAATTTACTTTTTCCAATAAAATCAAATTTATAAGCTCTTTCTCTTCCAGGAATTTTATCGATATTTTTGTCCTTATTCTTTAAGGTATTTTTATTTCTTGCCAATTATTTCTCCTTAACGACATTAGGAATTTTAACTCCAATAAACCCCGGGGTAACCACTCTCGAATTGACTACGAGAAATAGTATGGCCCGTACCAGGAGTATTGCTGTAAGCATGCTTATGAAAACTCCTATTGCAAGTGTTACGGCAAATCCTCTTATAGGACCGGTCCCAAATCTATAAAGAGCAGCAGCTGTAATCAAAGTAGTTATATTCGAGTCGATAATTGCTCTTAATGCATTCCTGAATCCTTCATTAAAGGCTGCATACTTTCCCTTACCTTTAAGCATTTCTTCCTTTATTCTTGAGAATATAAGAACATTGGCGTCTACTGCTATACCGATAGTCAGGACAACACCGGCTATACCGGGTAAAGTCAAAGGCGTTTGAAGAGCTGACAAAATCAACCAGAATATAATAATATAGAATAAGAGACCGATTATTGAAATAATGCCAAGTCCCCTGTACATAGCGACCATAAATATCACGATCAATGCAAAACCGATTATTCCTGCCAGAATACTCTGCTGCAGAGAATCGCGTCCAAGGGTTGGACCGATTACCTGAACTTCCTGCATTTCCAGGTTTACGGGAAGGGCGCCCGTCTCTAGAACCAGTTCTATATCTTTTGCTTCTTCGAGTGTATCAATCCCCTCGATAACTGCGTCTCCAGAAATAGCCTGCTTTATTACAGGAGCGGATTTTACTTCCCCATCAAGAACAATTGCCAGATTTTTACCTATGTTTTCGGATGTTATTTGCTCAAACTGCTTTCTGCCTTCTTCGGTGAATGTCATCGATACTACAATCTTCCCATTTGAGTCGTAACCTGCTTGTGCCCTTACAAGTTTATCGCCAGTCATGAGAGTCGGACCGAGGACAGGATTGCCATCTTCATCTACCGATTCAAGGATTTTAAATTCGAGCTGGGCAGTTTTTCCTATTAATTCAATTGCCCTCTGCGGTTCATCTACGCCTGGCAACTGTATTA
>CAZYQD010000041.1:0-8809 GCA_964649405.1 uncultured Actinomycetota bacterium | reverse complement strand
GATATCCTGAGTGAGATATTCGATAGAGATAAAGATATTCTAAAAACTGCCAGCAAAGAAATTGCAAATGCCTATCTTGCGAAGAAGGATTTTCTTGAAAGAGGGGAGTTTTATTTGAAGCTGAATATAGTCTCCGCCAGAGAACAGGCTAAAAGTGCTGGTGAGTTCAATCTCGGAAAGATCATAAAACAGAAAAAAAGTTTTGGAAATTCTATCGACTTTATTCAGAATGTAAAAAGGGATCTTAAAGCAAACAGGAAGGTCATCATTTCTATTAACGGAAGCGAGCGAAGAAAGAAGATAGAGGAGTTATTCCTTAGTAATTCGGTATCCTTTCATTATTTAAAAACCGGTGGTAATGTCGACTATGGTCTGCTGCAGTCCGATATTGCGGGAATATCGGACTACCGGCTATACAGAGGTTACGAGTCCGGGAGTATTTCTTTATACGGTGAACTCGATATCTATGACCGTATGCAATATCAGATATCCCCCAGAAAGATTTCGGCTGCCGTGGGTGCCGAATATTTTGAACCGGGGGAATATGTGGTTCATAAAAATCATGGTATAGGAAAATATGTCGATATAATCTCGAAACAGGTCAACGGCTACAAAAGAGAATATTTTTTAATAGAGTATGCAAACAATGACAGGTTATATGTACCTACCTGGCAGGCTGACCGGATAGGCAGATATATCGGTGAAAAAAAACCTAATATTACTCCCCTGAATTCCACACAGTGGGAGGGCCATAAAAAAAGGGTACGAAAATCCGTACATAAACTTGCTATAGACCTGGCCAGGTTATATGCAGAGAGAGATTCCGCCAGCGGATATGCATTTCCTGTTGACAGTCCGTGGCAAAAGGAAATAGAAGACTTATTCCCGTTTAAAGAAACCCCCGATCAGGTCAAAGCGATAGATTATGTAAAGGAGGCTATGAGTAAACCCAGGCCAATGGATATCCTTGTAATTGGCGATGTAGGATTTGGCAAGACAGAAGTTGCAATAAGAGCGGCTTTTAAATCGATAGAGAATGGTAAGCAGGTCCTGATGCTTGTTCCCACCACAATTCTTGCTGATCAGCATTATCAGACCTTCAGCGAACGATATAAAAATTATCCTGTTAATTTAGAAGTCTTAAGCAGGTTTAGAGCTAGAAAGAGGCAAAAGGATATAGTAAAAGATTTTAATAAAGGCAAAATAGATATGATTATAGGTACCCATCGCATTCTTCAGGAGGATATAAAGCCTAAAGACCTTGGTCTCATAATAATAGATGAAGAGCAGAGGTTTGGAGTCGGAAGCAAAGAAAAAATAAAACTGCTTAAGACCGAAGTGGATGTCTTGACCCTGAGCGCCACGCCTATTCCAAGAACATTGTATATGTCTCTTACCGGAGTCAGGGACATCGCGCTCATCGAGACTTACCCTGAGGGCCGAAATCCGATAGAGACCTTTGTGGGAGAGATTGATTATCAGGTGGTAAGAAGAGCCATAGAAAGGGAAATGGCAAGAGGCGGGCAGACATACTATGTCTATAATAGAGTAGCCGGTATAGAGAATAAGAAAATCCAGCTTCAGCAGCTGGTTCCACAGGCAAGTATTGCTCTCACGCACGGCCAGATGGAAGGCAGCAGAATAGAAAAAATAATGACTGATTTTATAAATAAGAAGTACGATGTATTGCTGACAACTTCCATAATTGAATCCGGGATGGATATCGGAAATGTTAATACGCTTATAGTCGAGAATTCACAGCTGCTTGGATTATCCCAGCTGTATCAGCTGAGAGGCAGGGTAGGCAGGTCTTCGGAAAGAGCTTATTCTTATTTTCTCTATCCAGGTAAAAAGAATCTGGGTCTTCAGGCATTTCAGAGGCTTAAAACACTTGCAGAATATACCGACCTTGGTTCCGGATACAATATTGCAATGAGAGATCTCGAGATAAGAGGAGCGGGCGAAATACTTGGTCCTAGACAGCACGGACACATAAATAGCGTTGGTTTTGATATGTATTGCCAGATAATAAAAGAAGAGATAGATAAACTTAAGGGTGAAAAAATAGAAGAAGATATTAATGTTCAAATAGATCTGCCTGTCAGTGCTTATATCCCTAAAAGCTATATCGAGAGTGAAAAAGAAAGAATAAATATTTACAAAACACTGGGAAATGCGGGAAGTCCTGATGAAATTGACGCAATTATAGAAAAAATGAATCTGCGGTATAAAAAGATGCCGCCAGTAGTAAACAATCTTATAAATATCGCCCGGATAAAATATTTACTCCGCAAAGCAAAAATAGAGAAGATCCTATTTTCTGACAGGAAAGGGATTATCTTAAAAAAGGTAGATATGCCTCAGAGCAGGGCAAGGGAAATGAACATAAAAAACAGCAATCTTTTATACGAACCGGTATCCAGACAGGTGATCATAAAAAAAGCTGGTAAAAATATTGATTTGGATTTAGTTTTAGATAACCTAAATGATATAATAAGTTTTATTTAATAATTGGCAAAAAAAGAAAGAGGTAAGAGTTGAATAGGAAATTAAAGAGAAACGTCATCATTATAAGTGCAGTTGTGGCTGTTTTAGTGATTTCTGCACTTGTTTATTTTTTCGTTTTTTACAATAAGACGGTAGCTGCTGCGGATGGAATAGAAGTAAAACAAAAAGAAGTAGATGTGTATATGAATTTTTTGAAAGCTCAGGATACCGATGGAGAATTACCCACTGATGAAGAGGGTCTAAAATCTCTGGAGGCCAATATTATCGATTCTCTTATTGTAATGAAACTACTTGAGAATTATGCAGAGGAGAATGATATTACAGTGACCAGCGAGGAAATCGATGAACAGGTGAAAGCGGCAATGGGTAATTATTCTTCGGAAGAAGATTTTGAGACAGCTTTAAAATCTATGGGCATAAATAGAAAATTTTTAGAGGATTATTTCAGAAGTCAATTGTCCAGCAATAAGATTTATAATATAGTAACCGCAGATGTCAGTGTGGCCGACGATGAAATAAGACAATACTACGATGAGAATAAGGCAACGCAGTTTTTGGTTCCTGTCAGGTTCGAAGCAAGCCATATCCTGGCCATATTTCCATGGGTAGAGGATGGTTCCGGGGAAACTCAGGAAGGCAGAGATGAAGCTTTGGCCAAAATAGAGACGGTTCAGGAAAAATTAAACGAGGGTGAAGATTTTGCGGAATTGGCGCGTCAGTATTCAGATGATACCACAAGCGCAGAGAATGGCGGAGAACTTGGTTTTATTAGTGAAGGTCAGATGGTTGAGGAATTCGATAAGGCATTATTTGCCCTTGATGTGGGAGAAGTAAGCGGAATCGTTGAAACCGAGTATGGATTTCATATTATAAAAGCCACAGGCTATGAAAAAGAATATATTCAAGAATTTAGTGAAGTTGAAGAAGCCATAGACACATATCTCCTTAACTTGCATAAAATGGAAGTATGGGAGGATTTTATTTATTCTCTGATAGAAAAAACTGATATCGAATACTTCACGGATGTAGAAGGAACATTGAAAAGTATGGAACCCGGGACCGAAACGGAAAATGAAACAGATACGGGAAAGGAAAATGAAACAGATACTGGCACGGAAGAGGAAAGTGAATGAAATTCCAGTTAAATGAAGGGGATCTTGAGGAGATTGGCCAAATAGATGATAGCGGGAAACTGTTTGCTATTTTAATTGGTGTAATGAGCAGGCTGAGATCACCTGAAGGCTGCATATGGGACAGAGAGCAGGACCATAGAACTATCAAGAGAAACCTGATAGAAGAAACTTATGAAGCTGTAGAGAGTATTGAGAATAAAGATTATAAAGGTCTTAAAGAAGAATTAGGAGATCTGCTTCTTCAAATAGTGTTTCACAGTCAAATCGCAGTCGAAAACAAAGAATTCAATATAAATGAGGTACTGCGCGGTATCATAGGAAAATTAATAAGAAGACATCCTCATGTGTTCAAAGGAATGGTTCTAAACAGTAGTGATGAGATTCTGGCAAACTGGGAGGATATCAAGAAAAAAGAAAGAAAAGAAAAATATAAAAAACCGGATTCGATATTTAGTGGAATCCCCAAATCTCTTCCATCGCTCCATTATGCTTATGAAATTCAAAATAGAGCTTCGAGGCTGGATTTTGATTGGGAGGAAGTAATTGACATCTTTGGAAAAATAGATGAAGAACTTGCCGAATTGAAAAAAGAGATTGGAAAAAGACGGAAGACCAGAATCCCGGATGAGATTGGAGATGTCCTTTTCAGTATAGTGAATCTTGGCAGACGGCTGGGTATAGATTGTGAAGAAAGCTTATATGGGGCAAGTAAAAAATTTATAAGAAGATTTAATTTCATAGAAAAATATGCTGATGAAAATAATCTGGATTTAAAAAAGCTTCCTCTTAAAGAAAAAGACAAACTCTGGGAAATTGCAAAGAAAGAATTGCCATGAAAATAAGAAAGACCAAAATTATCTGCACCATCGGGCCCGCGAGTAAAAAAGAAAATATTCTAAGGAAGCTTATAACCTGCGGCATGGATATAGCGCGTATAAATACCTCTCATAGCAATGCCGAAGAAGTCATCGAAATAGTCAAAGAAATACGAAGAGTCTCACAGGAACTCAAAAGAAACACTGCGATAATACTTGACCTTCAGGGCCCTAAGATCAGAGTCGGCCATCTGGAAAATAAGATAGATCTGCAAAGAAAACAAAAAATCATTTTTACAACAGCCAGAGGTTACGTTTCCGATTACCCTGATGCTAAGACTATCATAAAAGTAACTTACGATAAATTTATAGAAGACATCAAACCGGGTACCCGTATTTTCATAGATGATGGTTTGATCGAGTGTAAAGTGCTGGATATAGATTTACCCAAAAAGATAGCTGTTTGCGAAGTCATAACCGGTGGACCGCTCGACTCCTATAAGGGGATCAATCTTCCGGGTGTAACCATAAGCGTGGGTTCGGTTACCAGAAAGGATATGGAATTTTTGGACCTGGGCCTGAAACTG
This sequence comes from uncultured Actinomycetota bacterium, assembly GCA_964649405.1. GTDB lineage: Bacteria > Actinomycetota > Humimicrobiia > Humimicrobiales > Humimicrobiaceae > Hydromicrobium. The sequence goes on along the minus strand of CAZYQD010000041.1, from coordinate 3,766 downwards.
GAAGTGGATTTCATAGCGCAGTCTTTTGTAAGGAATTCAACTGATGTTGAGAAAATCAAGAAGGTGATAAGAAACAAAAAGAAACATGTTATGGTCATAGCAAAAATAGAAAAATATGAAGCAGTGAATAATTTTGATGAAATTTTAAATTCAGCCGATGCAATCATGGTAGCAAGAGGCGACCTTGGAATCGAGATAAATGCAGAGGAGATTCCTTATATCCAGAAGGAAATCATAAAGAAAACTAATATAGCAGGAAAACCAGTTATCACTGCTACCCAGATGCTGGATTCCATGATTCGAAATCCCAGGCCCACAAGAGCAGAAGTAAGTGATGTGGCAAATGCAATAATAGACGGTTCTGATTCGGTTATGCTTTCAGGTGAAACCGCTATAGGCAAATATCCTCTGGAATCACTGGAGATGATGGTTAAAATAATAAATAAAACGGAGATCTCTCTGGATTATGATTTATTACGAAACAATATTGCTTTAGAGAAAAAGAAATCAGGAATCGATCATAATACTATTACTGGAGCGATAAGCTTTGCGTCCTGTGAAATTGCCAGAATACTTGGTGCAAAAGCTATTATTTCTTCGACTGAGTCAGGGCATACGGCAAGACAGATATCAAAGAATAAACCAAAAAGTATGATAATCGGAGCCAGTTCCAATGATTGGGTGCTAAGGCAGTTAATGATAAGCTGGGGTGTTATCCCGGTGAAAACAAGATCTGCAAAAAACATCGATTCGATGATTGATGAGTCCGTAGGGGTGACCAGGAAGCTAAAATATGTAAATACAGGAGACAGGGTAGTCATTACTGCCGGGGTGCTGGTAAATAAACCGGGAAGTACCAACCTTATAAATGTTAAAGTAGTGGAGTAACCTGCTTTTTAATCTTCCGTGAACCTTAATTTTTTCAGCAGTTTATTTTCTCCGATTAATGTCAGGATGTCATCTTTCTGGAATATGTAATTCACACCCGGAGGAGAAATGATTTCATTTTTACTGTTTTTTATACTTATTATGGTAACTCCATATTTGTGTCTAAGGTTTAGCTCTATCAGGTTCTTTCCTACTATTGTTTCCGGTGCCGGTATTTCTATGATGCTGACATCCGGACTGACCTCCAGAAAATCGATAATGTTGGAACTTACAAGGCTTCTTGCAACTCTCTCTCCCATATCTTTCTCAGGGTAAACTATTGTGTCTGCTCCTACTTTTGAAAGTACTCTTCCCTGTGTTCTGGTACCTGCTTTCGCAATTATTCTTTTTGCGCCCTTTTCTTTAAGGAGAAGGGTTACAAGTATGGAATTCTGGATATATTTTTCTCCAATGCATACTAGGACAGCTTCAAAGTCGGAAATGCCCATAGATTCCAGTATGTCTGCATCTGTAGCGTCACACTTTATTACGTCTGTTATACTCTCAGACATTCTTTGAACACAGGTTTCGGATTGATCTATTCCAACCACACTGTGTCCGGCTTCCGTCAGAGTATAGGCTACACTTGCTCCAAATCTTCCCAGTCCGATTACCAAAAATTGTTTTTTCATTTTTTCTATCCGATAGTTATTGTCTCTTCGGGGTAAGTAATCTTATTGGCTATACCTCTTATGGCAATAGCCAGAGATAAAGTACTGATGCCAATTCTACCAATAAACATGGTCAGTATCAATATTATCTTACTGGCTATGGAAAGTTCCGGCGTAATTCCCGTACTCAAACCCACGGTTCCGAATGCCGATACCACTTCAAATAGAACTTCTTTTAAAGAATATTTTTCGAATGCAAGTATCCCGATTGTCGATATTATTACTAATGCTGCTGCAATAATAATTAGGGTCAAAGCTCTATGTACCAGGCTTGTTGGAAGTTTTCTTTTAAATAATGTAACCTCGCCTCTTCCTCTGATGGAACTCAAACCGCTTGCGGCAACTGCAGCAAACGTGGTTGTTTTTATACCGCCTCCCGTTCCTCCGGGTGAAGCTCCTATAAACATCAAAAGGGTAAGTATAAAAATAGTACCCGGATTCAGCATGCCGGTCTTCATAGTATTAAATCCTGCTGTCCTGGCAGTGACTGACTGAAAGAAGCTGGCGAGAATTTTAGTCGACACGGGCTCATTTGCAATAGATTCGGGATTTTTAAATTCAAGAATAAAAAACATTACTGCTCCTGTTAAAATCAAAATGCCAGTAACAGTCATAACGATTTTGGCGTGCAGGGAAAAATGCCTGATCCTTCTATAGGTAATTATTTCGGAAATTACGGGAAAGCCTATTCCTCCCAAAACGATTAAAGTCATAATTACAAGATTGAGAGGGATATCGGAAGCGAAGCCCTCAAGGTTATTTGTAAATATTGATAAACCGGCATTATTAAAAGCACTGACAGTATGGAATAGACTAAAGGTCATTGATGTGTTAAACGGAAAAGCATGCTTAAAATAAAAAATACAAGTCATAATGGCAAATCCAATGAACTCTATGGTAAATGTAGCTCCTGCTACTACCATAAAGAACTTGGATGCGCTGAAATTCTGTTTTGAACCAAAACTTGTATCGATATAAAATTTATCCTTAATGTGTATTTTTCTTCCCAGGATTAGTCCGAAAATAGAACCAATGGTCATGATCCCAAGTCCGCCGATCTGCATCAGAATAAGTAGTATAATTTTACCCATATCAGTAAAATAAGTTGCCGTATTCTGAACTGTCAGTCCTGTTACACATATAGCAGTAGTGGAAGTGAAAAGTGCATCTATATAGCTAATTCTTCCGCCCCGTGTCGCCTGGGGGATCATTAGAAGTAACGAACCTAATATTATGGCGATTGCAAATCCGAGCATTACCTGTTTGGCGATATTTTTTTGTGTCCTGGAAGAAAATAGGGGTATATCTTTCATTACATTTATGAACTATTTTATTTAATAGTATTTAATATATATATAATATACAGATTGATATTTTAATAAAATCAATCTTTAAAAACAATGACTTTATTTTTTCGGTTTTAATCTATACAATATTACCAGAATCTACGGATATTGGTATTATTGTAACATATGTTATACTTGAACAGATATGTGGGTTGATTTTAGCAGTTTGTAATTATAGCAATACAGCAATAAAAGTAATAAAAAATATAGCAGTGAAAATATAAAAATGGATAATAATATTAAAATTGTCAGCAGATTATCCAGAAAAGCTAAAATAAATATTTCCATTGTCATCTTCTTGATTTTTATAGTAATAACCATCCTTGTATCAATAAATCAAATAAGAATTATCGTTGAGAACAGAGAAAAGGTAATCGAGCTGGAAGAGAAATTAAACTGGTACAGAAATCAAAATATAGATCTTCTGGCCCTCGAAAAGAGTCTTTATGGAGAAGAAGCTCTGGAACTTGAAGCTAGAAAACAGTTCAATATGACAACCGGTGACGAAACCAATGTTTCAGTAGTCGTAAAGGACGAAGAAACAAGCAGTGAAACAGAAAACAACAGCGAATCGGCATTTGCGGAAAAGGTTTATTCCAGTTCTGATTTATGGGGAAACATAAAGATTTTCTACGATAATGAAATAAAAAGCGACTAATCACTAATGAAGCTTGCAGCAATTGATATAGGCACTAATTCCACAAGACTATTAATCACAGATTACCGCAACAAAGAATTCTTCCCGCTGGAAAGGAAAATGGAAATAACACGCCTTGGTAAGAGCGTGGATAAAAATAAAACAATCCTGGAAGATTCTGCCAG
>CAZYQD010000040.1:3734-9011 GCA_964649405.1 uncultured Actinomycetota bacterium | reverse complement strand
CCGCATCTTCATTTGATACCTTTATGATTTCATCAATTATATTTTTATTCAATATCTCAGGAACAAATCCTGCTCCGATCCCCTGTATCTTATGAGGTCCGGGATTTCCTCCTGAAAGAACAGGGGAATCTGCCGGCTCTACTGCAACTATCCTGATGGACGGTTTTCTCTTTTTTAATACTTCTCCTACACCGGTGATGGTCCCACCGGTACCTACCCCGGAAACAAATATATCGACACTCCCACCAGTATCGGCCCATATTTCCTCGGCGGTTGTTTTCCTGTGTATTTCAGGATTTGCCGGGTTGTTAAACTGCTGCGGGACAAAACTATTTTTTGTATTTGCAGCCAGTTCATTTGCTTTTTCAACTGCGCCGGCCATTCCTTTAGGCCCCTCTGTCAGAACAAGCTCTGCCCCAAAAATCTTTAGCAATTGTCTTCTTTCGATGCTCATCGTCTCGGGCATTGTCAAAATCAGCCTGTAGCCTCTTGCTGCGCATGCAAAAGCCAGCGAGATTCCGGTATTTCCGCTTGTCGGTTCGATTATTGTGGTATTTTTATTAATTTTTCCTGATTTCTCGGCAGCATCCATCATGGATACACCTATACGGTCTTTTACACTCGAAAGAGGATTGAATGATTCTAGCTTTGCCAGAATGGTTGCATTGAAACCTTTTGTCAGGTTATTTATCCTTACCAGCGGGGTATTACCGATGGTTTCAGTGATATCTTCATATATTTTTGACATTTTAGTTCTCCTCTCAATTTATAAACATGATACTTAACTAGTTAAAGTATCAGTTAAAGGACATCCTTGTTATTTCTGGGATTTCTTTAATGCCTGCTCGATATCGGCAATAATATCATCAATACTCTCAAGACCTATCGAGAGCCTTATGAAATCAGCAGTCACACCGGTAGCGAGTTGTTCTTCTTCCGAAAGCTGCTGATGTGTGGTTGTCGCCGGATGTATGGCAAGTGTTTTTGCATCACCGACATTGGCAAGATGGGAAATCAGCTCCAGTGAATCTATGAATTTTTTACCTGCCTCTACTCCGCCTTTTATTCCAAATCCTATAATGGCTCCTGCACCTTTTTTCAAATACTTTTCAGCTTTTGGTTTTTCCGGACTTGATTTAAGACCGGGATAACTAACCCAGCTAACCAGCGGATTTGATTCAAGAAATTCTGCCACCGCAAGAGCATTCTCACTATGTTTTATCATCCTTAGAGGCAGGGTTTCAAGACCCTGTAAAAACAAGAATGAATTAAATGGTGATAGAGCCGGGCCAAGATCCCTGAGTAAAATGACTCTTGCTTTTAAAATATAAGCAATATTTCCAATGGGCCTGAGTGCCTCAACAAATTTCAACCCATGGTAAGAAGGCTCCGGATCCGTTATCAGGGGAAATTTCCCATTTTCCCAGTTGAATTTACCAGAGTCCACAATTAAACCACCAATCGATGTCCCGTGTCCTCCGATAAATTTTGTTGCAGAATAAACTACTATATCCACTCCATAGTCAATTGGTCTAAGGAGATAAGGTGAAACGGTATTATCCAATATCAATGGTATACCATTGTCATGCGCTATTACTGAAAGTTTTTCCAAATCCGCTATATCAAGCTTTGGATTTCCTATGGATTCTGCGTAAATTGCTTTAGTCTTTTCATTAACGGCATTTTTAAAAGCATCGAAATCGGAAGACTTTACAAAATTGACTTTTATGCCAAGCCTTTTAAGTGTGTAATGGAAAAGATTGTAAGTTCCGCCATATAGATTATCGGCAGAGACTATTTCATCTCCGGCTTGAGCTATATTGAGAATTGCCAGAGTCTCCGCTGCCTGCCCGCTTGCAACAGCAAGAGCGCCCACTCCGCCGTCAAGAAGCGCAATCCTTTTTTCCAGAATATCGTTGGTGGGATTCATTATCCTGCTGTAAATATTACCAAATTCCTTCAGAGCAAAAAGATTTGCAGCATGTTCCGTATTCTTAAATTGAAAAGAAGTGGTCTGGTAAATAGGAACAGCCCTTGCCCCGGTAGTGGGATCAGGTTCCTGACCCCCATGGAGCACCAGCGTTTCCGGTTTTAATTTTGAATCAATTGCACTCATTATATTTCCCCTTTCCTATAAATTATATATTCGTAACTTCCTAAAACTTTTTTAAATTTTTTTAAAATAATACTTATTAAAAATAAGCCAGGTATGGATATAAATTAAATGCTGTACATCATGCTGTCACTTTTCCTTTCCCTGCACGTTTTTACCAGATCATCCAGAGTATACGAACTTAAGATTTCCGATATCTTGTCTCCCATCCTGGTCCAGATATCTCTGGTCACGCAGGTAGATACTTTGTCACAGACAGAAGGATTATTTACACAGTCGATCAGACTTAGATCCCCTTCCAAAATCTCTACGATTTCCTTTAGTCTGATTTCCGAAGGTGGTTTGCTTAAGATATATCCGCTGTGCGCCCCGCTATAGGTGTTTATCAGACCCTTACCCTTCAGAGGTATTATTATCTGACTCAAATATTTCTCTGAAACATCTATATTTCTGGAGATTTCTTTCAGAAATATAGGACCTTTCCCGTAACTTAAAGCTATCTCCACCATTAGTCTTAATCCGTATCTTGCTCTTGTAGATATTCTCATCTCGCTCTTCCGCTTTGTTTATAATTTATTAATACTATTAATATTATTTAATAAGTAGCATTGTATTGATAATAAAATTTATGTCAAGAAAAAATAAAGAAATAAGGATTTTTAAAGTAGATTGGTTTTAAATAATCCTATCTTTTTTATTTTATCGGATTATTTAATTTGACTATTGCAGAGTTTTATATTGTTTTCAAGCAAGATCTCTTCGGTTCTCGAAATATCTCCGACACTTAAAACAATCCTGTTTCCGGCAATAACATATATGTAATCTATACTTACACTTTCCCTTGCCAGAATATCAAGGATTTCATAGAGTCCACCCGGTTTATCCTCAACTTCCAAACAGATGACTTCAGCCAGGTGAGTGGTGAATCCAGATTCTTTAAGCAACTGTCGTGCTGATTCTACATCCGATACCACCAATCGCAGGATTCCATAATCTCTTGCCTCGGTTGTAGAAAATCCCTGTAAATTTATATTCCGGTCCTTTAAAATTTTTGCGATTTCTGCCAACCGGCCTGCTTGATTCTCCAGGAAGACTGTCAATTGTTTTATGGGCATTTTTTCCTCCCATCCAATTTATTAATTTCATTTTTTCATACTTATTATAAATAAACCAGGAAATTTCTAATTTTTAACATATTACAATAATTCCCTGATACTTTCTACCTAAAAAAATGTTTAGCCTCTTAATTTTATTTTGCTTTTAATATAATATATCAGGGTATGGAAGAAAGAATCAGAAAAAAACGATACGCCAGAAGCATAAGCTATAAATATTTTATTTATATAGTTGCGGTAATTGCCATAATGCAGTTACTTGCTCTGAGGGCGTGCTACACAGAGAAAGTATACAAACTGCCTGAAAGATTATTTTCTTCCGTAGTGGATTTTCCTATTTCTGAACTGACCCTTGATACAACTTCCAGTGATGCTGAACCTGAAATTGCCGGAGATGGAGAAACTGCCGTGACTGAAGAAATTACGGAAGAAGAAGTAGAAGAAGAAAGCGAGACAGACGAAATTGGAATTCAGAATCTTACGGATACTCAGAAGAGTATTGTTTTAAAAGCGCTGGAAATGCTGGACAGAGATATAGAATACGGATATCAGCTTTATCCCGATACGGGTTACCCCAGCAGTAATATATGGATCTCAACCGATGTGATCTCTATGACATATAATGAATGTGAAATCGATCTTCTTGAACTGATATATCAGGATATGGTCGAACATAAAGAAGATTACCCCATGGATAAGACTGGCAGAAAGACACCCATAAAATATATCGATTCCAGAGATGTAATTTTCCAGGCACAGTTTTTCAACCGAAATGCGACAACACTACGTACCGATTATAATATAAATAATGAAGACAACAGTCTTATATGGCTGGCGGGTGATATAGTTTATTTTCGTTTTGACGAAAACAATATTGACAAGGACCGCGGAGGTTTCATATCCCCTCATACCAATGACAGCGGGGTAAATCTGGTTATAATGATCTCGCCCGAAAATAATTTACTGGAAGAAGTTGATGTACTTCAGGAATATGAAATTGTGGGACATTACCGCTACCCACCGGTAGAAGTCGATTAAATTCTCCCGGCTCATTAAGAAAAAATAAAAGGATTGAAATTGGTCCTGTAATCATACCAATCCACTTTTTCGACTCTTTTTAAAAATCCGACAATCTTATATGTAAGCGGTGTAAAGACAACCTCGAGGGAAACTTTAAAAATGTAATTAGAAATAATGATAAGGAGCACCAGATCATTTGGATATACTCCCAGAAAAGCAATTATTACAAAGATGACGGTATCGATTCCCTCACCAACAATAGTAGAACCGATTGTCCTCGTAAAAAGCCATCTCCCTTTCGTAAGGATCTTCATTTTTGCCAGAACAAAGGAATTCGAAAATTCTCCTGCAAAATAAGCAATAAGAGAAGCAGTGACTATTCTCGGTGTCTGTCCGAGTATTCTCATATAAGCTTCCTGATATTCCCAGCCGGCTGCGGGTTTGATCAAACCTACCAATCCCAGGGTCAAAGACATGAGAGCCGCGCAGAAAAACCCTATCCATATTACACGCCGGCTTCGTCTGAAGCCATAGACTTCTGTCAATATATCCCCAAAAATATAGGACAGCGGAAAGAGGATAGTTCCGCCATCAAAAGTAAATTTCCAGATTTCTACGATTTTAGATGAAGCTATATTGGAAATAAGAAGCACCGCAACAAAAAGACCTGTTATCAGATCTAAATATTTGAACCTTTCGGGATTGAGATTGCTTACCGTATTATTGGTATTAATTTTCATTGTATTATTTCTATTCTTATATTTTGACGATCAAATCCATGAATTTTATATTATACAACAAAATATACCCGTTTGTATTCAAACCGAACCTCGTAGTGGGGCGTTGCCGAATTAAATTTTTGAAATAATGGTATATATTGAGTTATAATGATTTAAATGATATTTAATAAATTTTTTATATACCGGGGGTTTTAAAATGGATAAAAAGAATAAACTTGATAAGAAGGATTTAAGCTACATTATAGGAGGAGCAGTAGTAGGAGCAATCGCCGGTTATATCATAAGCAGG
>CAZYQD010000040.1:0-3634 GCA_964649405.1 uncultured Actinomycetota bacterium | reverse complement strand
ATCAAGATCACGAGCCACATAGTTTTGGCATTCTCTCCACCGGTTCCGGGAGGGAACTCATTGGGTTTTCTCTTTGCGCAATCAACCAGCGCGATGATCCAAATTACAAAGAAGAATAGCCCTATAAGGCCGCCGATTACCGCAAAGCATATTATAAAACCTGTAAATCCGCCAGCGAACATTCCTCCCCATCCTTCCCAGAGCGCATCCGTCTTCCATGCAGACATACAGCCGGTGCCAAGAAGTGACATCGCAGCAAGTAAAAAGAATGAAGCCAGCATTAATTTTCTTTTCATTATTCCTCCTGTTTATTATGAATAAAATTAATATAAATTTTTATTATTCTAACATTAATAAAATATCCATTCAAATCGTTAAAAATCATTTATATTCCACTTCCCTTAACCTTGGAGAGTCGAACCAGGAACCTGATATTTTATAAATTCCTTCACCTGATTTAGAGATCACGGTAGTCACTGTTACTCCCTCTTTTTCCAACGTATATTCAGCTCTATAAACCACCAGAATATTCCCATTTTTAATTGTATAACCGGAATATTTCTTTGAATCCTGTATATATTCTCCGATAGTATCCTTTAAATATGATGAAAATTTTATAAATTCTTCCCCGGTAACTACTTCAAGCATAGCAGAATCCATATCTTCCCCATAGGTAGAGTAATCCTGCTTATTTATGGCATCAAGATATTTTTCTGTTGCCTGGTCGGCAAAAGAAAGCGCATCCTCATCGATAACCCTGCAGCCAATAATAAGAGAGATCAGTATAAGTACCGTTGACACGAGCAGTATCAAACTTTTTCTTTTCATTTAAGATTTCCGTAAAATAATTTAATCATTCTGGAATTTAAATTAATTCCCCATTTCCAATAATACTTCCAGATCGATATCTATAAATATTATGAAAGTATTGTTCCGGGTTTCAGCCAGTACAAAAGCCTGCTCATAATCTTCTTTTGAAGCAAGGAGTATCGTGCCCTGTCCAACATTTTTACTTTCTGCTATATCTTCTAATTTCAGTATTAGCCACCCTTTACTGTAAAGTGAATCATAATAATCCAGGACTTCCGTCTCATTATCAGGAGTAGAGTATATAGTGGTCGTAAATTCCTCGTCTTTTATATTCTGAGGCAGGTTTTCCAGAATCGAAAGATCTGCTTCCGATAAACTTACACCATACCTATCTATTAAATCCAACATCTCATTAATGTTGCCTTCTACCTGTACAAGGATCACCGAACCAGGATAAATCAACTCTTCATCAACAAGACTCTGATCGATTTCCTTACCGGTTTTTATATCGAATCCGGTAACTCTTTCAATATATGAGAACAAAGGACATGCACATGACGTACTGATAAATGTAATGATCAATAGTAAAAATATAGTTGTAAATAATAATTTTGATTTTATATTTCTCATCGATGCCATAATAAACACCTTCCAATCAATAATAGTAATATTTAATTATGCACAGTATAGAAAAATTGTAAAATATTCAAACGTGGACTGTTCTCATCCTACATATATTCTGGGGATCCTCTTTTTGACCATACATACGACCTCATAGTTTATGGTATTCATTAGCCTGGCAATATTATCTGCAGTTATTTTCTTACCTCCTGAATCACCTATCAGAATGACTTCATCCCCAACGTTTATATGGCTCTCTTTTGCTACATCTGTGATATCTATCATAAACTGATCCATCGTGATATTTCCTACGACAGGCGCAGACTTTCCGTTAATTAAAACCATGGCTTTATTAGCCAGCGATCTTGAATACCCATCCGCATAACCTACAGGCACGGTAGCGATTATGCTATCCCTTTTTGTTTTGAAGGTTCCGCAATACGAAATCAACTCACCGGAAGGAACCTCTTTGATAAAAGTAATTCTTGTTTTAAGGCTTAACAAGGGTTTTAGTCCGGATACCGCATCACCTGCTTCGGTATCCAGCCAGTCCGCATAATCTTCGTCATAAGGATTCAGACCATATACTGATATCCCTGTCCTGACCATATCCAGGTGCATATTTTTATGTTTAAAAAATACCGCACTATTTGCGCAATGAAAATTCTTTATTGCTATCCTGGTATCCTTCAACTTTTCAATAATTTCGCTGAACCTTTTCCATTGTTGTTCCGTATAATAGTCGTCGCTGCTGCCGGCGCAGGAAAAATGAGTAGAGATAGCTTCCAGTTTCAAATTGGGAAGTGAAAATATTTTTAGAATCTTACTTACAGCATCCTTAAAGTTTATTCCTATCCTGTTCATGCCTGTATCTATATTTATATTTATCATTACTTTTTTTCTTATTCTTTCGCATTCTTTCGAAACAAATTGTGCCGACTTATATGAATTTATATTAAGAATAAGATTATGTTTTATGGCCTCTTCCACGGCTTCCGGAGGACTCTCACCCAGGACATAAATAGGTACCGTAATTCCCGATTTCTTTAATTCTATCCCTTCTTCGACAATGGCTACTCCCAGCGCATTTACACCGCATTTTATGGCCCGCATTGATACTTCGATAGCCCCATGACCATAGGCATCGGCTTTGACAACTGCCATTACTTTTGTATCTTTGGAAGCGGTAAACGACCGGATTATTTTAAGATTATGGCTCAAGTGGGTAAGATTTATCTCTGCCCATGCAAATCTTTTATCTATTATCTGATTTTTGTTCATTTAATCTGATTAAAAAATGTTTTCAAACCATTGATCTGACTATATCCGCTCTTGTAATTATACCGACCAGATCACCTTTACGGTTCAGGACTGGTACCCTGTTCACATTATTTCTTATCATTATATTTGCGACCTCACTGACCGGCGTATTCTCCCTGACTGTCCTGACCTTAGCTGTCATGACATCCTCTACCTTTGTCCCCAGATATTTTTTAAGATTGCTTTTGAATTTATTCAGGCTCTCAAGATATATTATACTGTCCAGCAACTTGAAATACCTTGGAAAATGCAGATCGGAATCTCTAACGATCAGATCCCCTTCCGTGGCAATTCCCACCAGCTTACCATCGTCATCGACCACCGGAACACCGCTTATTTTATTTTTTAAAAGCAATTCAGAAAGTTTTTCTATAGAAGCATCTTTTTTAATAGTAATAACTTTTTTTACCATGATATTCTTTGCTAAAAGCTTTGCCATTTCGATCTCCTATCATTTATATTTTTTTAATCAAATATTTTTGTATTTGATCCTCTCTATTTCCAAAAAAACCCTCTTCAGGCCCTCCAAAAGATCTGTTGCAATAAGTGAGGTCCTGCTGGTTTCCTTTACCATAATATCTGCTGCCATACCATGGATATAAGCTCCACAAACCGCACCTTCCAGTGGTCCCATTCCCTGACAGAGCAAAGAACCAATGATACCGGTCAGGATGTCACCGGTGCCGGCCGATGCCAGACCCCAGTTTCCGGTAGGGTTTATAAAAGTGGTATCTTTATAATCGGAAATCACAGTCCTGGCTCCCTTAAGTACAGATATCAATTTATATTTTCTGGCGATTTCCATATTTATTTCGATCCTGTCTTCCGGATTGATTCTATCCACACCCTTTATCGATGCCATTTCTCCGGCGTGAGGCGTTAT
>CAZYQD010000039.1:3015-9484 GCA_964649405.1 uncultured Actinomycetota bacterium | reverse complement strand
GAAATATGTATTAAATGCGGATCCTGTATAGAAGCCTGTCCGGAAAAATACAGCGCCATCGAAAAGAAAACCGGCCTGGTCAAAGAAGGAGCGATGCAGGGAGAAAAAGAGTCGTAGAGTAAAAGATTTAAAATTGATTATAAAAGGTCAAGAATTTAAAGATCAGGAGAAAATAACCATGAACGATAAAAAAGTGGATACTAACAGAAAAAAGATCAATCTAACCATAGATGATAAAAAGATAGAAATAAATGATGGCGATACCATACTTCAGGCTGCAAAAAAGATAGGGATCCATATTTCCACCTTATGTTATAACGAAAAAATAAAACCTCACGGCGCCTGCAGATTGTGTCTTGTTGAAATAGAGAAAAGGGGCAGGTCGAAAATAGTTGCATCCTGTGCCTACCCGGCGGAAGAAGGCCTCGTGGTCAAAACGGAGAGTCCCGGTGTAGAAAAAATCAGAAAGAATCTGGTAGAATTATACCTTGCATTATTTCCTTTTAATCCTGAGATAAAGAAGCTTGCAAAAAAATATAAATTAACCAGATCCAGGTTTAAAAAGGAGAATAACTACTGTATTCTTTGCGGACTCTGCGTAAGGTACTGTAAAGAAGTCAAGGGATACAATGCTGTTGGTTTTGCAGGAAGAGGAACGGATAAAAAGGTTATTTTTATCCCGGAATCTTCTTATTTCAAATATTGTGAAAAATGTATGGAATGTATGAATATATGTCCAACGGGCGTATTTCCTTCCAATTATGGATTAGCTAGAATTCCCCAGATCAATGAATAAAATTTATTAGAAGGAGGCCAGACAGTGTCAGAACAAGGACTGGGTTTTGATGATTATTTACCTGCCGATATGGCAAAAAGAGTTAACACCGCATGTGTATCCAAGGCAAAACTATGTTTTTTAAGTCTTTCTATGCTTTCTATTCTTGCGGGTGCTTTTATTGCGCTCGGTGCGGAGTTTTATACCCTGGTAGTTTTTGATTCAAGTTTAAGCCTGGGTCTTACAAGGACGCTTGGCGGGCTTGCATTTTCGCTGGGACTCATACTGGTAGTGATTGCCGGAGCGGAACTTTTTACCGGTAATAATCTTCTTATGATGGGTTTTGCATCAAGAACGGTTACCTCTAAACAGCTTTTAAAAAACTGGGGCATTACATATATCGGAAATTTTATAGGATCTTTATCTATTGTCTTTCTCATGTTTCTTACCAACCTTTGGAAAATGAAAGATTCTATGCTTGGAGCAAAAATGGTTCTGATTGCAGCGGATAAAGTAAATCTTACTTTTCTCGAAGCATTTTCCAGAGGAATCCTTTGTAATGCGCTGGTGTGTCTTGCAGTATGGCTTTGTTTCAGCGCCAGGAGTGTCGTAAGCAAGATTGTCGCTATTATCTTTCCAATAACGGCATTTGTTGCTTCAGGTTTCGAACACAGCATCGCGAATATGTATTTCATCCCTATGGGAATTTTACTAAGAAACAACGACGGTGTTATCAGACAGATAGCGCAAATGAGTCCGACCACATCACTCGAGAGACTTGGTGTGATGGGACTTCTTGGTAACCTTCTTCCCGTTACTCTGGGTAATATCATAGGCGGAGCCGTTATGGTCGGCCTGGTGTACTGGCTGATAATAGTTTTACCCCAGAGACGTAAAGATAAAAAAGTATAATATACGATTTATAATTTGCGATTTGTAAATCGTGATCTTTTATAACTGCATGTGTATTTAAAAAAGTTAGAACTTAAAAATTACAGAAATTATATTCATGTCAATTTAAATTTTGACAAAAATACCGTTCTTATACTGGGAAATAACGGCAATGGTAAAACCAATTTACTGGAATCCATATATTATCTATCCACAGGCAGGTCTCACAGGACTTACAGTCAGGATGAAATAATAAATTGGGGGAGCGATTACTCGAAAGTAAAGGCTTTGATTGGCTCCGAAAAAGAAGATGAAACGGACCGTTTTATAGAAATAGAACTGCAAAAAGGCAATGACATAAAAATAAAGGTTGATAAAATATCCCGGAGAAAAAAATCCGATTTCATATCTATACTCCCCTCTGTCATTTTTTCTCCCGATGACCTGAAGATAATAAAATCAGGTCCTATGGACAGGAGAAATTTCCTGGACAGCATACTTGAAAAAATCGATCCGCTATATTACAGGCAACGTTTGCAATATCAGAAAATACTTACCCAGAGAAGCAGTTTGATCAAAAGTTTTAATGTAAAAACCGATGCAGGCAGTAATTCTACACTGGATGCGTGGGACGATAATATCGTAAAATACGGCGCTGATATAATCAAAAAAAGATTTGATCTGCTAACTGAATTTGCTGCTGAATTCAAAAACTACATAAGCAGTTTCTTCAAAGAGGTAAAAGTTGATATTAATTACATTTTTAGCTGGGACCGGGGGTATGGTTCCGATGATCTTGCGGATTATAAAGATAAAAAAAATCCGGTGATGGAAAATCTTGAGCCAGACGAGATTAAGTCAATATTTCACAAGGAACTAAAGGGCAGCCTTGAAAAGGATCTGCTGTACAAAACCACTACGGTAGGCCCGCACAGGGATGATTTTATGATTAAACTTGAAGGCAGAAATATAAGGTTTTTTGGTTCACAGGGTCAGCAGCGGATAGCTGCGATAAGTCTGAGATTGTGTGAGCTGGATATCCTTAGGAAGAAAATAAATAAAGATCCGGTCCTTCTTCTGGACGATGTATTTTCGGAACTTGATATTGAAAGAAAAAAAATACTGGTAAAAGCGGTGAGTGATAAATTCCAGACTTTTGTGACCACTACAAATATAAGTTACCTTGATAAGCTGGATCTGGAATTTGGGAGTAAGTTTTTAATCAAAGATAATAGAATCGCAGTTTCGGATTTGTGATCTGCAGCATATAATATGACCATGGGTGAAATCGAAAATATCGGAAGCATAATCGAAGATGTGATAAAAAAAATGGATATAAGAAAGAAAATGAATATATCCAATATCTTCAACCGCTGGGAAGAAATCGTTGGTGTGGAAATATGTAAAAAAGCAAAGCCTGTAAGGATAACAAGAGGGATATTATATATATCGGTTACCACTTCAACCTGGGCAAACGAATTAAGCCTGATGTCAGAACAGTTGATCAAAAAAATAAATTCTTTTATTGGAGAAGAAGTCGTTAAAAACATAAGATTTAAGCAAAATATTTAAGATCCTCACCTTCTTTCTTAACCAAATTTTAACTAAAATATGGTATAATATTTGGTGTCGATTGTACGTAAAAATATCGAATTTTTTAAAGAAAATTTTATATTTAAACCTGAAAAGGGTAATGGGTATCGAGGATAGTTTTTATTGCTACTTATTGCCCTTTATCCATATTAAAAAAAGAAATTATTAAATTTTTAAGGAGTTTTTTTTGAAAAAATCAAGTTATGATGCTAAAGATATTACAGTTCTGGAAGGTCTTGCAGCAGTCAGAAAAAGACCCAGCATGTATATTGGCTCAACCGGTTCCAGAGGACTTCACCATCTAATTTACGAGGTTGTAGATAATAGTATAGACGAGGCAATGGCCGGTTTTTGCGACAACGTACTGGTTGTATTGAATAATGATAACTCTGTTACTGTTGTTGATAACGGCAGAGGAATACCGGTAAAGAAAGTCGAAAGGTTCAATAAGCCTGCAGTAGAGATAGTGCTTACAAAGCTACATGCTGGCGGAAAGTTTGGCGGTGAAGGATACAAAGTATCAGGTGGACTGCATGGCGTTGGAGTTTCCGTGGTAAATGCTCTGTCGGAAAAATTAGCTATCGAAGTGAGAAGGGACGGACACATCTACAATCAGGATTTTGTAAGAGGAGAGCCAGTCAGCAATCTTATAAAAGGTGAAAAAACCGATACCCATGGGACCGCTATTACTTTTTACCCCGATAAAGAAATATTCGAAGATATCGATTACAAATTCGAGATACTTGCCAGCAGGATGAAAGAAATGGCTTTCTTAAACAAAGGATTAAAAATTACCCTTATAGATTCAAGAGCAAAACCGGAAAAGAAAGAAGTATACCAGTATGAAGGCGGAATAGAGGATTTCGTAAAATATTTGTGTGAGAAAAAAGAGGTTTTACATAAGAAGGTAATATACTTCAAGAATGTGGTAAATGACCAGGAAGTAGAAGTTGCAATGCAGTATACCGATGGTTATTCGGAAAGTATCTTCTCATTTGCCAACAACATAAATACTACTGAAGGCGGAACTCACCTGAGTGGTTTTAAAGGTGCAATTACAAGGACTATAAATGACTATGCCCGCAGCAGCAATATGCTGAAGGAAAAAGATGAAAATCTTTCAGGTGAAGATATCAGGGAAGGGCTTACTGCGATCATCAGCGTCAAATTGAAAAACCCTCAGTTCGAGGGACAGACCAAGACCAAGCTCGGAAATAGTGAGATGAAAGGTTTTGTAGAATCTACGGTAAATACAAAACTTGCTGAATTCCTGGGAGAGAATCCGGCTATAGGAAGGACTATAGTAAACAAATGTATGGAAGCCTCAAGAGCAAGAGCTGCTGCGAAAAAAGCAAGGGACCTCACCAGGAAAAAGTCACTCCTGGATAGCAGTTCTCTTCCCGGAAAACTTGCCGATTGCTCTATAAATGACCCCAAATATATTGAGTTGTTTTTGGTTGAGGGAGATTCAGCAGGAGGAAGCGCAAAGCAGGCAAGGGACAGAAGATTTCAGGCAATACTGCCCCTTAAAGGAAAAATTTTAAATGTTGAAAAAGCAAGGCTGCACAAGATATTGAGCAGTGAAGAAATACAGGCTATGGTAACCGCTATGGGTTCCGGAATCGGGGAGGAATTTGATATTGAGAGCGCGAGATATCATAAGGTAATAATTATGACCGATGCTGATGTGGACGGTGCTCATATAAGGACGCTGATTTTGACCTTCCTTTACAGGTATATGAAGGGAATGATCGAAGCCGGATATGTGTATATAGCTCAGCCGCCGCTGTATCAGGTAAAAAATGACAAAGAAGTTTCTTACGCCTACAGCGATAAGGAATTGGAAAATATAAAAAAGAAGTTTGAGGATAAAAAAATAACCGTCCAGCAGTATAAGGGTCTGGGCGAAATGGATCCGGAGCAGCTCTGGGAGACAACAATGAATCCCGAGGCAAGGACACTGCTTAAAGTCGAGATTGAAGATGCATTGATAGCGGATGATGTTTTCTCTACTCTGATGGGAAGTAAAGTGGAACCAAGAAGAGAATTCATTGAAAAGAATGCCAAAGGGGTTTCATTTATAGATATATAGTCAGGAGTATAAATGGTATTTGAATTAAGAGGTAAGATAAAGAATGTAGAGATCGAATCGGAAATGCAGGATTCCTACCTGAGTTATGCAATGAGCGTAATCATAGGAAGGGCTCTTCCGGATGTAAAAGACGGTCTCAAGCCGGTTCACCGGAGGATTTTATATGCCATGAATGATATGGGTATGAGATCCAACACACCTTATAAGAAATGCGCCCGAATAGTAGGAGAAGTACTCGGAAAGTACCATCCTCATGGCGATACTGCAGTCTATGACACCATGGTGCGAATGGCACAGGATTTTTCACAGCGTTATGTTTTGATAGATGGACACGGAAATTTCGGTTCCGTTGATGGTGATAGAGCCGCCGCAATGAGATATACCGAAGCCAGACTTTCTCCGATATCCGAAGAACTGCTTATGGATATTGATAAGGATACCATAGAGTTTGTGGATAATTTTGATAGTTCATTAAAGGAACCATCTATGCTGCCGGCGAAGTTTCCTAATCTTCTGGTCAATGGTTCCTCTGGTATTGCAGTAGGTATGGCCACAAATATTCCGCCGCATAATCTGGGAGAGATAATCGATGGCGTGATTTATTTTATAGATAATCCCAAATCCACGGCAAAAGATCTCATGAGAAAGATAAAAGGTCCTGATTTTCCCACCGGTGGGATCATAATGGGTATGGGAGGAATCAGGGAAGCTTACGAGACCGGCAGGGGGCGCCTGGTGGTAAGAGGAAGAGTCCACCAGGAGCAGCCTAAAAAAGGCAGGACTCAGGTCATAATAAGCGAGCTTCCATATCAGGTGAATAAATCAAAATTTGTCGAGAACATTGCCGAGCTGGTTAAAACTAAAAGGCTGGAAGGAGTAAGTGATCTGCGGGATGAATCGGATAAAAGCGGAATGAGGGTAGTTGTAGAAATTAAAAAAGATGCAATCCCAAGCGTGATAATAAATTCTTTATATAAAAATACACAACTCGAAGATACTTTTGGAATTATTATGCTGGCACTTGTCGACGGTGTGCCAAGGACCCTGAATTTAACCAGTCTGGTAGAGGAGTATGTGAAACACAGGTTTACAGTGGTAGTGAGGAGAACCAAATATGA
>CAZYQD010000039.1:0-2915 GCA_964649405.1 uncultured Actinomycetota bacterium | reverse complement strand
TAGAGGAGTATGTGAAACACAGGTTTACAGTGGTAGTGAGGAGAACCAAATATGAATTAAAGAAAGCTGAAGAACGGGAGCATATACTGATGGGGCTTCTGATAGCCCTGGATAATCTTGATGAAGTAATAAAAACCATAAGGTCTTCGAAGGATGTTCCAACCGCACGAAAAAGGCTCGTAAAAAATTTTAAACTTACTGTAATACAGGCTCAGGCTATACTGGATTTAAGGCTGCACCGGTTGACCGGGTTAGAAAGAGAAAAGATCAAATCAGAGCACAAGCAGCTGGTTGAAAGAATAAAGCAGCTAAAGAAGCTTCTGGCAAGCGATGAGTTGATATACGAGGTGATCAAAAATGAACTGCAGGAGATTAAGAAAAAATATAATGATGAAAGAAGAACGGATATTACCACCGATGTTTCCGATATCGAGATCGAGGATCTAATACCGGAGGAGGAGAATGTAATATCCATATCCCATTCAGGTTATATAAAAAGGGTTCCGGCAACTACTTATAGAAAACAGGGAAGAGGCGGGAAAGGAGTGACCGGGACCAATTTGAAGGAAAATGATTTTGTCAAACACCTGTTCATAGCTTCGACCCACCACTACATAATGTTCTTCTCAAACCTTGGAAAGGTATATCGGGTGAAGGTCCATCAAATTCCTGCCGGAAGCAGGATGTCCAAAGGTAAAGCAATCGTAAACTTGCTTCCTTTTATCCCAGGCGAAATGGTTGCGGCAGTAATAGCGGTTAAAGATTACGGCGACGATAAGTATCTGATAATGGCCACAAAGAAAGGGATAATCAAAAAAACTCCGATCGAGGCGTATGACACTTCCAGAAAGGATGGGATAATTGCCATCACCATCAAGCAGGGAGATGAGCTCATTGGCGTAGAAAAATCTAACGGTAATGACGAGATTATAATGGTTTCAAGAGATGGAAAGGCCATAAGATTCAGCGAAAAAGATTGCAGGCCGATGGGGAGGTCCTCACAGGGAGTAAAGGGAATGAGGCTATCAAAAGGAGATGAAGTTCTTTCTATGATGGTAGCAAGAGAAACGGAAGGCGATCTCTTTGTTCTTACTGAAAATGGTTATGGGAAAAGGACGCAGCTGGCGGAATATAATAAGCAAAAAAGAGGCGGATTGGGTGTCAAAACCTTAAAAATTACCGAGAAAAAAGGAAAGGTCGCCGGTGCAGGTATTTTGAAGGATGAACACGATGTCATGATCATCTCTAACATAGGAGTACTTATCAGGATTCCCGCAAAATCGATATCAAGAATCGGTAGATCCACTCAGGGAGTCAAGGTGATTAACCTGGAAGAAGGCGCAGAAGTAGCATCATATTCAATTGTCGCCTCTGAGGGCGATTGATTATTTGATTTAATTTATCGGTTAAATCTGTTATGATATTTTTCAACAATGAATTTTAATTAAAGATAATTTATTTTTTAAATACTAATAAAAAACCAAATAGGGGGGGGTAAAGTAAAATGGCTGAAGTAAAGAAAGTAGAAGTCGATTCTGATTTCAATAAGAAGAGTTCTATTGGAATGGAACCAAAGATTGCAGTACTACTGGCATATCTTTTCAGCTGGCTTGGAGGATTGATAATCTGGCTCATTGAAAAAGAAAACAAGTTTGTAAAATGGAATGCTTTACAGGCTTTAATCCTTGGTATTTGCGATGTTATTGTTTGGGTAGTATTTTGGGGTATTCTAAATGTAGTAACTATTTTCTTTATAGGTCCTGTTTTCTATTATATTGGATTGATTTTATATCTAGGAATATGGGTTCTTAGAATTGTCGCAATTGTTATTGCTTTTCAGGGCAAGACTTTCAGAATTCCCGGTATAGCCAATTTAACGGATAAATATTTCAAGATTTAATATTTATCCAACTGATACAGGTTATTTTTTTTCGATAAAATTACAGGGATTTATACTGCAAAGGATATAATATAGATTTATGCAGTTTAATTCTTATTTATTAAAGGAGTAAAAATGGCTGGAGAAAAGCTGGCTGTCGAAAGGAAAGTTCTAAGAAGTATTGGCGAATTTTCTATGTTCAAGTTTTTACTTGTCTTTTATCTGATATTTTTTATATTATCCACAATCGTTTTGACAATCATCGGGCTCATTGCATGGTTTGGGTTGGCTTCCTTTGGTCTCGATTTAAATGGTATTCTTACGAGCCTGGGTCTTGCGAATCTCGATGTTTTATTTAGTTTCTTTGGTGGAGGTACCGTGGTAACTATTATAGTATTGATTGTTGGTGGACTAGTTGCTTCTATATTTTATGCTGCCGTCGGGACTTTTATAGTCTGGATAATAAATGTTGTTCTAAAGATCACCGGAGGGATTGAACTTAGATTTTTGCCAAGGAAGGAAGCAGAAGCTAAGGTTAAAGAACCTGAAGTAGTTAGTTAGGTTTACCTTTAAAATCATTTTACTTCTAAATTTACCTGTAGCTTTGCCTTGACAAAAAAGTATTAAATTGTTATTTTGACCTCTGTTTAAAATTCGGATTGGGGCCTATAGCTCAGTTGGTTAGAGCGCATCCCTGATAAGGATGAGGCCTCTGGTTCGAGTCCAGATAGGCCCACCAGTCAACAAATGTGGGGGTGTAGCTCAGCTGGGAGAGCGCCTGCCTTGCAAGCAGGAGGTCAGCGGTTCGATCCCGCTCATCTCCACCAATTCTATCTGAATATCAATGCATATTTTATTCTCGTATACGGCTGCTATTATTTTTGTTAGAATATTTAAGTATTGTCCTGCGCAATAGCGGAAATCAATTTAACCGGAGAAATAAAAAATGACCACTGTCTCACTGGAAGTATTCTTAGGCAGAATGGGAAAATACATTATCGATTTTATTTACAGGTATTACTATTTTTTAATACCA
>CAZYQD010000038.1:0-10150 GCA_964649405.1 uncultured Actinomycetota bacterium | reverse complement strand
AATTAACGGATGAAACAGATAAAGATATCTTAAACAAGATAAAGGCTATTAATACCAAAATGGGTATAGATACAAATGAAAAATATATCCTGAACTGCAAGGATATATTCCTTATCGTAAAATATCTTATTCAATTGATGAGTGGTGTAGGCGAGGTAGATGATATTGACCACTTTGGCAACAGAAGAATCAGGAATATAGGGGAACTCATACAGAATCAGGTAAGAATCGGTCTTTCAAGAATGGAAAGAGTTGTAAAGGAAAGAATGACCACTCAGGATGTCGATACAATAACTCCGAAGTCTCTTATCAATATCAGACCCCTGGTTGCAAGCCTGAAAGAATTTTTTGGCAGCGGTCAGCTTTCCCAATTTCTTGATCAGACCAACCCGCTGGCAGAGATCACTCATAAGAGAAGACTGAGCGCTCTGGGACCTGGTGGATTGAGCAGAGAAAGAGCGGGTTTTGAAGTAAGAGATGTTCACCCGTCCCATTATGGAAGAATGTGTCCCATAGAAACCCCGGAAGGTCCTAATATTGGATTAATCGGTTCACTGGCTACCTATGCAAGATTAAATGAGTATGGATTTATAGAAACACCCTATAAAAAAATCATAAATGGAAAATTGACTTCCAGGGTGGAATATTTGTCTGCCGATAATGAGGAAAACTATATTATTGCGCAGGCAACTGCAAAAGTAAGTAAAGATGGCAGATTTTTGGAGGAAAGAGTCATGGGACGCCTGGGTGATGAAATAGTTACCGTTGAACCAGGTATGATAGATTATATGGATGTATCACCAAGACAAATCTTTAGCGCCGCAGCATCACTTATTCCATTTCTGGAACACGATGATGCCAACAGGGCACTAATGGGTTCAAATATGCAGCGTCAGGCTGTACCCTTGATCGATCCGGAACCGCCACTCGTGGGTACGGGAATGGAAGAAGAAGTAGCCAGAGACAGCGGTGTGCTGATTCTTGCAAAAAACGACGGCATAGTTGAAGAGGTATGTGCCGATCATATCAAGATAAATTATAAGAATGAAAAAGATTGTATTCACGAGTTATATAAATTTAAAAGATCGAACCAGGGGACCTGTATAAACCAGAAGCCTATAGTAGAAGAAGGTGAAAAAGTCAAAGAAGGGCAGGTAATTGCAGACGGACCCGCAACGAGTTCGGGAGAGCTTGCACTGGGTAAGAATTTAAGGGTAGCTTTTATGTCCTGGGAAGGATATAACTACGAGGATGCAATTATTATTTCCGAGAGATTGGTGAAGGAAGATCTTTTATCTTCTATCCACATTACTAAACAGGAAGTGGAAGCCAGAACCACCAAGCTGGGCGCTGAGGAGATAACCAGAGACATACCAAGCATAGGTGAGGAAGCATTAAAAAATCTGGACGATCGCGGGATTATAAGAATCGGAGCGGAGGTAAAACCCGGAGATATACTGGTTGGTAAAATAACTCCAAAAGGTGAAACGGAACTCACGGCAGAGGAAAAATTGCTGAGAGCTATTTTTGGCGAAAAGGCACGGGAAGTAAGAGAGAGTTCTCTCAAAGTACCGCATGGAGAAGGCGGGAAAGTCCTGGATGTACAGCTTTTCTCGAGGAAAAAAGGACATGATCTTCCTCCCGGTGTTAATGAACTGGTAAGGGTTTTCATTGCGGAAAAGAGAAAGATTTCCATCGGCGATAAACTTGCCGGAAGACATGGTAATAAAGGTGTCATATCGGTAATTCTTCCCGAAGAGGATATGCCATATACGGAAGACGGTGAACCCATAGATATTATATTCAACCCCCTTGGCGTTCCTTCCAGAATGAATGTAGGACAGGTGCTGGAAACTCACCTTGGATGGGCAGCTTATAAAGGGTGGAACAATAAAAAGGATAAAATAACAAGCGATGGCTCTATATATGTCTCGACTCCAATTTTCGAGGGAGCAAAAGAAGCTGATATAACCAGGCTGTTAAAAGCCGCCAATCTGCCGGAGAGCGGAAAAACTACTCTATATGATGGCAGGAGCGGTGAGAAATTATCCAATGATATTACCGTAGGTCATGTTTATGTGATGAAGCTGCTGCATCTTGTAGATGATAAGATACATGCAAGATCTACTGGTCCTTATTCACTGGTTACACAGCAGCCTCTCGGCGGCAAGGCACAATTTGGTGGTCAGAGATTCGGAGAAATGGAAGTATGGGCACTGGAGGCTTACGGTGCCGCGTATGCATTACAGGAAATGCTGACTATAAAATCTGATGATGTGACCGGAAGAGTCAAGACTTATGAAGCAATTGTAAAAGGTGAAAATATAGAAAAACCGGGAATACCCGAATCATTTAAAGTACTTATCAAAGAAATGCAGAGTCTTGCCCTTGATGTGGAAGTATTATCGGAAGAAGGAAAAGAAGTGAAAGTACTGGAGGCTGAAGACGAGATAATGAAAACCGTAGAAGATTTAGGGATCGATCTTCAAAAAGAAATTGAACCGGAAAAGGTGAAAGTGAAGAAAACAAAGGAAAAAGACACTAAAGATAAAGATATCGATATAAAAGAAAAAGATAAAAAGGTAAAGGTTAAAAAAATAGAGAAAACCAAAACGGAGGGTCCTGCAGAAAAAAAGAAAACCAGAGTAGCCAAAAAGAAAAAAGATAAGATAAAAAAATAAAAAAGGTATTGTTAAATACCGATTTAATTAATTTGGAGGATTTAATAAATGGTTGTAAGCATAGATGTAAATAATTTTGATGCCTTAAAAATTGGGCTCGTTTCACCAGAAAAAATCAGGTCATGGTCCAATGGTGAGGTAAAAAAACCTGAGACTATAAATTACAGGACTCTTAAACCCGAGAAAGACGGATTGTTCTGCGAAAGAATTTTTGGACCTACAAAAGACTGGGAATGTTATTGCGGGAAATATAAAAGGGTTAGATTCAAAGGAATAATCTGCGAAAGGTGTGGAGTCGAAGTGACCAGATCCAATGTAAGAAGAGAAAGAATGGGACATATCGATCTTGCGTCTCCCGTCTCACATATATGGTTTTTCAAGGGAGTTCCGAGCAGAATGGGATATGTTCTGGACATAAGCCCTAAAGACCTGGAAAAAGTACTTTATTTTGATTCTTATATCATAACCAGCATCAACAGAGAAAAAATCGCTGCAGAAGAAGAGGAAATCAAGAAGTTATACCAGAAAGCTCTGGACAGGGCAAAGGAATTGCACGAACTAAGGCTTAAAGAAATAGAAACGAATAAAGACGATTTTATAATCGAAAGTGACGAAATCATCAGCAGAGAAAATCTTATTCAGGAAAAAAATGAAAAAGAAGGGGATGAATTCGAAGACGATATAAAGATAAACGAAAAAATCAAAAGCGGAGAGACCCCCGAAATAGACATGGAGGCTAAAAAGGCAAAAGTCATCAAAGAAACAGAGATGCTTCTAAACGAGGAGAATGAAATATATAAGGAAGAAATGGATCTCGTAAAAAGAGCCGATACTTTTTTCTTTAATTTGGAAGAAAAAATGCTGGTCTCGGATGAAGCTTTGTTTAAAAAGATGAAAGAAATCTACGGACAGTATTTTAAAGGCGGGATGGGAGCAGAGGCAGTAAAGGATCTTTTGAAAAATATTGACTGCGTAAAAGAAGTGGAGGATCTCAAGGAGACTATAAAGAAATCAAAAGGCCAGAAGAGAAGCAGGAGTACGAAAAGGTTAAAGATATTGTCTTCATTTATAGATTCGGATAACAAACCCGAATATATGATCCTTGATATACTTCCGGTAATACCTCCTGATCTGAGACCAATGGTTCAGCTTGATGGCGGAAGATTTGCTACCTCTGATTTGAACGATTTATATAGAAGAGTCATTAACAGAAACAACAGGCTTAAAAAATTGCTGGAACTGGATGCCCCGGAAATCATCATTAATAATGAAAAAAGGATGCTGCAGGAAGCAGTCGATGCGCTTTTTGATAATGGAAGAAGAGGCCGGGCAGTAGTTGGGGCCGGAAACAGACCGCTTAAATCCCTGAGTGATATGCTCAAAGGTAAACAGGGAAGATTCAGACAAAATCTCCTTGGTAAAAGAGTGGATTATTCGGGAAGATCGGTCATTGTGGTCAATCCAAACCTGAAGTTGGAGCAATGCGGACTGCCCAAGAAGATAGCTCTGGAGTTATTCAAACCTTTTGTCATGAAGAAATTGGTTGATGAAGGATTTGCCCAGAATATAAAGAGTGCAAAGACTATGGTAGAGAAGGAAAGCAATGAAGTCTGGGATATATTGGAAGATGTGATCAAAAGCCACCCGGTTCTCCTTAATCGAGCACCGACACTTCACAGATTGGGAATACAGGCCTTTATGCCAATACTTGTCGAAGGAAAAGCGATACAAATACATCCAATGGTCTGTCCTCCATTCAATGCTGATTTTGACGGTGACCAGATGGCTGTCCATGTACCTTTATCGAATGAAGCTAAAGCAGAAGCAATGATTTTGATGCTTTCTGTAAATAATATATTGTCTCCTGCCAGCGGTGAACCGGTTGTGGTTCCTTCCCAGGACATGGTTCTGGGAATATATTATTTGACTTCGGAAAGAGAGAAATCAGACGGAAAAGAAAGATTTTATAATAACTTCGAAGATGCCATTTTGGATTATGATTATGGTTTTATAACATTACATACATTCATAAAAGTAAAAATCGAAGAAAAAGCAACCAGGACCACGGTAGGAAGAATAATATTCAATCAGTCACTTCCGGAGGATTATAAATTCGTCAACAGGGAAATATCCAAAAAAGAACTTATTGCTATCATTGCTGAATGTATAGGCAGATATCCACAAAATGCAATAACCCGGATGCTTGATGAGATAAAACAGGCCGGATTTAAGTATTCGACCCGTTCTGGTCTGACCATAGGTATAAACGATATAAAGGTACCGCCTGAGAAAGCAAAGATCTTAAGCAATGTAGAGAAAAAAATAGAGAAAATCGAGGATTATTATAAGCAGGGTTTGATAACGGAATACGAAAGACATCAGAGATTGATACAAACATGGTCGCAGGCAAACGAAAGTGTTGCCAATGCCATGGAAAAGAACTTCGACAAATTCAATCCTGTTTATATGATGGCCACATCCGGTGCAAGAGGAAATATAAAGCAGCTTCGTCAGCTGGCCGGCATGAGAGGACTGGTAGCAAATGCCAGGGGAGATATTATAGATAGTCCGATCAAATCTAATTTTAGAGAAGGACTGACGGTTCTTGAGTACTTTATTTCCACTCACGGCGCAAGACAGGGGCTGGCAGATACCGCACTGCGAACCGCAGATTCAGGTTACCTCACAAGAAGGCTGGTTGATGTTGCGCAGGATACCATGGTAAGGATCAATGACTGCAACACCGAGGATGGAATAAGCCTATATGTCCTGACCCTGGAAGGAGAACCCAATACTAATCTCGTCGGAAGAACATGCCTGGGAGATGTAAATAAGCCCGGTACCAAGGTCAACATAATAAAGAGTGGTGAGGAAATCGCCGAAAAACATCTTTTTAAATTCATACATGCCAATATCGAAAGCATAAAGGTGCGTTCGGTTATGACGTGCGAGGCAGAATCCGGAGTGTGCCAGAAGTGTTATGGAAGAGATCTTGCAACGGGTAAAATGATCGAAATAGGTGAAGCAGTAGGAATCATAGCTGCCCAATCTATTGGGGAACCTGGTACCCAGCTGACAATGCGTACTTTCCATACCGGTGGAGTGGCCAGTACCGTGATTCAGAGATCCATAAAATCACCTGTTAATGGTAAGCTGTTATTCAGAAAAGAGTTACTGGCCGAGCTAAATATTAAAAAAACTGATCTTACCGAGGAGGATACCAGTGAAGTCATGGAGATCAATATAGAGGATATACCCCATAAATTGATTTTCCAGGTTCAAATGGAAAGAGGGGATATCGTAGATGTGATCATTCCCAAAGGCGAGGTACTGCAGATAAACAAAAAAGTAAATGTAGAGGCAGGAGAGATTTTTGCAAAGCTGATCCTTACTGCCAAGAGAAAGACGCATGTTCATAAACATGAAAAGACTTTTGAAGGTATCGATATCACAAGCGGTCTTCCCAGGGTAGTAGAATTATTCGAGGCCAGAAGACCAAAAGATCATTCATTTATAGCAGAGATATCCGGGAAGGTCGAAATAGAAGATATAGATTCCAGATTCAGAATGCTTACAATTAAAAGTAAAGATGGTAAACAGGAAAAGGTCTATCAGATTTCGACAAGAGCTAAATTAAGCGTAAGAAATGGGGACAAGATTTCAGCCGGCAGCCAGATAACCGAAGGGCCAAAGAATCCTCATGATATATTAAGGATTAACGGGATCAAGGATTGTGAACAATATCTGGTAAGAGAAGTACAAAATGTATATAAGGCCCAGGGTGTAGATATCAATGATAAACATATAGAAGTAATAGCCAGACAGATGTTGAAGAAAGTCACCATAATAGATCCTGGAGACAGCCATTTCCTGCCGGGTCAGCTCCTGGACAGGCTTTATTATGAAAAAGAAAATAATAAATTGATATCCAATATGAAGGTACCGGCAACAGCCGTTCAAAACCTTATGGGTATAACCAAAGCTTCCCTCGTGACCGATAGCTTCCTTTCAGCGGCGTCGTTCCAGGAAACTACCAGGGTTCTGACGGATGCTGCTCTTGAAAATAAAATAGATTATTTGTCCGGACTGAAAGAAAATGTGATACTGGGTAAAGCTATTCCTGCAGGGACAGGTATGGGCAGTTTTAAAGATTATGAATTAGAATATCCCGGTTACAAGGAGGATAATAAAAACGAGATTGAAATACTTCAGGAATCCGGAGGAGATGACGTAAAAGAAATAGAGATCAATATTTAAAAAATAGTGAAAAAGTACTTGAAAATAGCCATTTTTTAATATTGACATTTTAATTTTTAGATGATAATCTCTTTCTTCGTGTCTTCAAAAAAGGTTATCATTAATCATTTTTTGTGGTATTGATATTTTGTTAAATCGAGGTAGAGGATAGGTATTTATGCCTACTATAAGTCAACTGGTTAAAAAGGGAAGAAAAAGATTAAAAAAGAAGAAGAAAACCCGTGCACTGCAGGGAAATCCACTGAGAAGGGGTGTATGTATAAGGGTGTATACTTCTACTCCAAAGAAACCTAATTCGGCACTGCGTAAAGTGGCGAGGGTAAGGCTTACAAATGGAGCAGAAATTACAGCCTATATACCTGGAATTGGTCATAATCTGCAGGAGCACTCCATAGTACTAGTAAGAGGCGGCAGGGTAAGGGATCTGCCGGGAGTAAGGTATAAGATTGTAAGAGGTACATTGGATACCGCAGGGGTTGAAGACAGAAGATCTTCCCGTTCCAGATACGGAGCCAAGAAGCCAAAGTAGTTTATAAGGAGTTATTAAATGCCAAGAAAAGGAAGACCTCAAAAAAGAAAAATAAAGGTGGATCCTATTTATAAAAATAGGACCGTTGCCCAATTTATAAATAAGATTCTTACGGACGGCAAAAAAAGTGTTTCCGAAAGTATAGTATATGGGAGTCTTAAAGTTCTGGAAGCGAGGACAAAAGGAAATCCTCTGGAAATACTTGATAAATGTCTTGATAATGTAAGACCGGTACTGGAAGTGAAACCGAGAAGGGTCGGAGGAGCTACTTATCAGGTACCGGTAGAGGTGTCTCCGGAAAGAGCAAATACGCTGGCAATCAGATGGGTAGTCGATTTCGCAGCCAAAAGAAAGGAAAAATCCATGGCCGAAAGGCTTGCTGCAGAGATTCTGGATGGTGCAAGTAATACAGGAAGCAGTATTAAAAAGAAAGAAGATTTACATAAAATGGCTGAAGCCAATAAGGCTTTTGCGCATTATAGATGGTAGTATAAGGTGAACACAATGGGTAGACAGGTTTCATTAAAAAATATAAGAAACATAGGTATAACCGCTCATATCGATGCAGGTAAAACGACCACGACTGAGCGTATTCTATATTATACAGGTAAGACTTACAAAATGGGCGAGGTCCATGATGGCGCAGCTGTTATGGATTGGATGATTCAGGAGCAAGAGAGAGGAATCACCATTACTTCTGCAGCAACAACCTGTTTCTGGAAGGATAATAAAATAAATATAATAGATACTCCCGGACATGTAGATTTTACTGTTGAAGTCGAAAGGTCGCTGAGGGTACTCGATGGAATGATTGCCATATTCTGTGCGGTGGGAGGAGTGGAGCCCCAGTCAGAAACAGTATGGAGACAGGCCGATAAATATAATGTTCCGAGGATTGCCTTTGTGAATAAAATGGACAGGGGCGGAGCTGATTTTTATTATGTCCTTGATATGATCAAAACAAGACTTGGTGCCAATCCATTACCAATACAAATCCCTATAGGCAGAGAAGAAGATTTTCTGGGGATAATCGATCTTATAAGCATGAGGGCAATAGTATACAAGGATGAAATGGGAATCAATTTCGAGTATGAAGATATCCCGGCAGAACTTGAATCCGTTGCCAGAAAATACAGACAGGAATTAATTGAAAATATTGCCAATTATAATGATTTTATTTTAAATAAATATGTCGAAAATATTGAAATAAGCGAAGCAGAATTGAAAAAAGCCATACGGGAGATAACCTTAAGTGTTAATGGTGTTCCCATATTTTGCGGAGCCGCATTTAAAAATAAAGGAGTGCAGCCTCTGCTGGATGGAGTGGTGGATTTTCTTCCGTCTCCGGCAGATATAGATTCACCGAAAGGTATCAATCCCCATGATGAAAAGGAAATCAAGAGAGCTACAAGCGATGAGGCTCCTTTTTCCGGTTTGATTTTTAAAATAATCACTGACCCATTTGTAGGAAAATTAAGTTATTTAAGGATTTATTCCGGAATCCTGCAAAGTGGGACACAGGTAATGAATGCAAACAACAGCAATAAAAACAGGATCAGCAAACTCCTGGAAATGCATGCAAACAGCAGAGAAGAATTAAAAGAAGCTTACTGTGGTGATATAGTGGCAATTGTTGGGCTGAAGAATATAGAAACAGGTAATACCATTTGTGACCCTACCAAACCTATAAGATATGAATCAATTAGTTTCCCCGAACCGGTGCTTTCGATCGCAATCGAACCCAAAACGAAGATGGAACAGGAGAAACTGGGAATGGCGCTGTCAAGACTGGCAGAAGAAGACCCTACTTTTAGAAGGGAAATAGACGAGGAGACGGGACAGACGATTATTTCCGGTATGGGGGAATTGCATCTTGAAATAATAGTTGACAGATTACTGCGGGAATTCGGAGTGGGAGCAAATGTGGGTAAGCCTCAGGTATCTTATAGAGAAACAATAACCCGTGGAACGCAGGTAGAAGGAAAATATATCAGACAGAGCGGTGGAAAAGGACAATATGGTCATGTAATTATACGTTTTGAGCCAAATGAGTATGGCAAAGGATTTGAATTTGAAGATAAGACAAAAGGCGGGGCCATACCAAAGGAATTCATCAAACCTGTTGAAATGGGTATAAGAGATGCCATGCAGAGTGGAGAGGTAGCCGGATATCCGGTTGTCGATTTCAGGGCCATACTTCTGGATGGATCTTATCATGAAGTGGACTCTTCGGAAATGGCTTTCAGAATCGCCGCTTCAAAAGCTTTTAGGGAGGCTATGAAAAAATGCCTTCCTATTTTATTGGAACCGGTTATGGATGTAGAAGTGGTTGCTCCGGATGAGTATATGGGAGAAGTCATTGGTGATCTTAATTCGAGAAGAGGGAAAATATTATCCCTTACGCTAAGAAATAAAAACAGGATCATAAAAACAGAGGTACCGCTTGCGGAGATGTTTGGATATGCAACGGACCTGCGCTCAAAGACTCAGGGGCGGGCTACTTTTACTATGCAGTTTAAAAAATATGAACCTACGCCGGGTAGGATTGCAGATGAAATCATCGAAAGGTTTAAAGGAAGCAAGATTGCAGTATAAATACATATTTATATATATGAAGATTTAACTTTTATATAAGAAAGGAAATATTATGGCCAAAGAAAAATTTCAAAGAACAAAGCCTCAT
>CAZYQD010000037.1:0-10163 GCA_964649405.1 uncultured Actinomycetota bacterium | reverse complement strand
TTTATCCAATCCGAATGTGAAGGAATGATCGCTGTTCCGAAATTTTCCGAACCAAAAGAAAGGATCGCTTTTGAATATCTGAGAATGGTCAGAACGTCAAGGTCCGTTCTTGTATTTTCTACCAGAATATTAAAATAGTAAGGAACGCTTGAAAGGTATTTTATATTTAGTTTTTGTTCTACCAGTTCCTTAAATAACTGCTGCTGTCTCTGGATTCTTCCTATATCTCCGAGTTCCGTAGATCTGCTTCTTGTGTATGACAGAGCTTGCTCTCCGGTAAGATGATGGTTGCCTGATGCAAAATTAGCGCCGCTTTTAGGATCCACGATGGGCCTATCGATAGTTATGTCTACTCCCCCCAGAGTATCGATTAATTTCACAAATCCTTCAAAATCAAGAGTAATATAATGATTAATTTCCGCTCCCAGAAAAGAATTGATCGTCCTTATCATGAGTTCTTCCCCGCCATAAGCATAAGCAGCATTTATTTTATCTTCACCATGGTCCGGTATTTCTACAAGAGTATCTCTGGGAATCGAAAGAAGACTGCCGGTATTATCTTCGGGATCCAGATAAAAAAGCATTATGATATCGGCTCTGCCGGTATCATTTTCAGCATCTCTGGTATCACTTCCCAGTACAAGTATGGTAACAGGTTCCTCCGGTGATTCTATAGGAGCAAGTATATTCTCGATTTCAGTAGTGTTAAGTGAATTTATGGCCTTGTTCATTGAATCGATATATATAAAGAAACCGGCTGTTCCGACAGCTCCGATAAAAATTATAGAAGAGATGATAATTATAATTATTCTTACATACAAGGGTAGCCTTTTGAATCTATTTAGTTTTCCCTTGCCCGTAATCTTTTTATCTTTTTTTTCTACCCTTTTTTTATCTCTCTTGATTCTAAAAAATTTCAAGTAATAAACTCCTGTAGTAAACTTTTTTATTTTTAAACTAACTTATTTTTCTTATATCTGCACCGATACTGCGTAATTTTTCTTCAAAATCTTCATAACCTCTTCTTATGTGATGAATATCGCTTACCTCCGTGGACCCTTCTGCTGCCAGCCCTGCAATTACCATGGCTGCCCCGGCACGAAGGTCGAACGATCTTACTGGCGCTCCCGATAATTTCCCGACTCCTTTTATTACCGCACGATGACCGTCGATCTTTATATTTGCTCCCATTCTATTCAATTCATCTACATACATAAATCTGTTTTCGAATACGTTTTCGGTAACTATGGAAGTACCTGGAACAACGGCAAGCAGCACGGTGATTATCGGCTGCAAATCCGTGGGGAAACCGGGATATGGAAGAGTGCTGATATTGACCGGTTTACATGCTTTTTGAGATTTGCCTGCCTTTATATTATTTTCATCGATAATAGAAATATTTACGCCGATTTCCTTTAATTTGAGATAAAATATCTCGAGATTCTTCCATCTTGCATTCTCAATCTCTATTTTATCACCGCATAAACCTGCTGCAGTGATAAAAGTGCCCGCTTCAATGCTGTCAGGCATGACTTCATAATCTGTTCCCTTTAGATTTTTGACTCCATTTATGACAATGCAATCAGTGCCAGAACCCTGTATTTCCGCACCCATTGAGTTTAAAAAGCAGACAAGATCTGATATCTCCGGTTCCCTTGCAGCATTATTGATAATTGTTTCACCGCTTGCCAGGCATGCCGCCATTATTATATTTTCAGTGGCGCCTCTGGATGGAAAATCAAGATTTATCACACTGCCGGAAAGCCTGGCACCGGATTTTCTACCGTCAACACGGCAATTGATATATCCGTGTTCTACGAAATATTCCGCACCCAGGTCCTCAAAACCTTTCAGATGAAGATCTATTTGTCTTGAACCTATATTGCATCCTCCCGGAATAGCTACCTTGACTTCGCCAAACTTGCTTAAAAGCGGCCCCGCAACCAGGATTGAGGCCCTCATCTTTCTTACTAGCTCATAAGGTGCTTCGTAGCAATCAATACCCTGCGGATCGATTTCGATTACCTTGTTTTTTTCATCTACATTTATACTGGTTCCAAGAGTCTTAAGCACATCCACCATGATGTTTACATCTTCGATCTTTGGGACATTTCTTAAAGTAGTCTTACCATCCGCAAGAATCGATGCGGCCATCAACTTCAATGCAGAATTCTTGGCACCGCTTATCTTAACTTTACCGGATAGAGCTTTTCCGCCATTTATAATGAATTTTTCCATAAAAAAACAAAAAATTTGCCCTTGATAAAAAGTAAACGATATTATAACAAATAAAAATGAATTAAAAAATAAGAGTTGTTTTGCTAGAAATCCAGTCTTATCAGTTCGACTCCGGCTTCATCAAGCAGTTCTATTGCGAGAGGATCGGGGTAATCTTCGAAATAATAAATTTTTCTTATTCCTGCATTTATAATCATTTTTGCGCAGAGAGCACAGGGTTGATTCGTCGAATAAATGACCGAATCTCTTATCTGCACTCCATGATATGCTGATTGAAGGATCGCATTTTGTTCGGCATGCAGACCGCGGCAAATTTCGTGTCTTTCGCCCGAGGGTACTCCCATCTCTTCCCTGAGACACATCCCGATTTCAATACAATTTTTTACCCTCATCGGGGCACCATTATAGCCCGTAGTAAGGATTCTTTTATCCTTGACGATTATAGAGCCGACCTTTCTTCTAAGGCATGTCGATCTTGTAGCAACCTGTCTGGTAATCGATACAAAGTATTCATCCCATGTCGGCCGGGTAATCACCATTTTTAAATAACCTTTTAAGTTTATAATAATTTACTTTAGTATGTTATCTACTTGAGATAGTTCTCTAAATATACTAAAGCTTATCCGGTAAAATGCCAAGTATTTTATGAAAGGATTGTCTGGCAAAATCCGTAATTTTTTTTAAATAAGAAATATTATATACTTAAAAAAAAGGGCAGCTGTTACTCTTTATGAAGACTTTAAAAATTACCGGATCTGATAAAATTAATAAAAATTTTGCTGCGGAGATTGCGGAACTTTTAATGGAAGGAAAAATAGTGATCCTTCCTACCGGCACTGTCTATGGATTAAGTTGTAAATATGATGACAGCGACTCGATTGATAGAATACATAATATAAAAAGAAGAAATAAAACCCAGCCTTTTATAATACTCATTTCAAGACTTGATGATTTAAAAAAACTGGCTTCTGATATAAATCCTACGGCGAGAAAGATAATAAAAAAATTCTGGGATATAAAAGACCCCAAACCTCTTACCATGATTTTCAAAAAAAATAGCGCTCTCGAAAATTTTATCACTGGCGGCAGCCCGAATATTGCAATAAGGCTGGCAGATACAGGATTTTTAAGGGAAATAATAAACATATGCGGCCCTATTATATCTACAAGCGCAACTATTTCCGGAATAAAGACCTATCCTAAAAAAATAGAGGACATACCCCCGGAAATCAGAAAACAGGCAGATTTGATAGTGGAAAATACTTCTTCTCTTACCGGAATTGAATCGACCATCGTCGATTTGACCGGCGAGACTCCTTTTCTTGTAAGGGAAGGCGCAGTAAAAATAATTTTTTAAATAAAACCTTGAATATTTAAACCTTGAATTTTTTTGATTATCAGTTTAATTAGAATATAATATTAAAGAGTCCAGGAGTTGATAGGTATAGTATTATGATAGATATATCCCTAAAATCCAAAAAGGAGAAGCCATTTTATGAAAATAGTAATAGCTTCGGATCATGCAGGCTACAATTATAAGTCAGTACTTATTAAGCTTATAAGATCGATGGGACACACCGTACAGGATATCGGCACTGACAGCTGTAAAAGTGTGGATTACCCCGAGTATGCAGAAAAAGGTGCAAAAATCGTTGCCTGCGGCCAGGCTGATATTGGAATAATGGTATGCGGGTCCGGAATTGGAATGGATATAGTGGCCAATAAAATAAAAGGTATAAGATCCGCTGTCTGCTGGAATGTAGAGACTGCCAGACTGGCCCGTGAACACAACAGTGCAAATATATTATGCCTGGGAGAAAGATTCTTGTCACCGGATCAATGTATCGAAATAGCAAAGACTTTCATAAACACGCCTCTGAGTCATGAAGAGCGTCATATCCAAAGAGTCAATCAAATAATGGAAATCGAAGAAAGGAACCGGACCTGTAATGACTGATCTTAAAAAACATGAAAATCATACCCTTAGCGCAGAAATAGATGCCGAGATTAAAAAGACAATAGAAAAAGAATTGGAAAGGCAAAAGAGCCAGCTGATTCTTATAGCTTCCGAAAATTTTACCTCGCAGGAAGTCCTGAGGACCATGGGATCCGTACTTACCAACAAATACGCAGAGGGCTACCCCGGCTGCAGATATTATGCGGGATGCGAGAATGTCGACGAAGCAGAAAAATTAGCTATAAACAGAGCTAACGAACTATTTGGTTCCAATTACAGCAATGTCCAGCCCCACAGCGGGGTAAGCGCCAATCTTGCGATATTTTTGGGTGTTTTAAAATGCGGGGATAAGATCCTGAGTATGAATCTAAGAGACGGCGGCCATCTTTCTCACGGACATAAACAAAATTTAAGCGGCAGATATTATGAGATACATAAATACGGTGTGGACCCGGAAACAGAAATGCTGGATTATGAAAATGTAAGGAACATTGCAAAGGAAGTAATGCCTAAATTAATAATATGCGGGGCCAGTTCCTATTCAAGAATAATAGATTTTAAAAAGTTCAGGGAAATTGCCAATGAAGTGGGTTCGTATCTGATGGCAGATACGGCTCATATTGCAGGACTTATGGTCAAAGGATATCATCCCAGCTCTGTTAATGTGGCAGATTTTACCACCGCTACCACTCACAAAACATTAAGAGGTCCAAGAGGCGGACTGATCATTGCCGATAAAAAATATTCGGAGCTTATAGACAGGTCAGTTTTTCCAGGTGTCCAGGGAGGACCTATGATGCATATCATTGCTGCCAAGGCAGTGGCTTTCAGAGAGGCTCTAAAGGATTCCTTTAAGGATTACAGCAGGCGTATCATCGAAAATTCAAAAGCTCTGTGTGAATATATGAAAAACGATGGCTTCAGAATAGTATCAGGCGGAACGGATAATCATCTCTTTGTGATGGATCTTACCGGTAAGGGACTCACGGGCCGTGAAGCCGTGGGGATCCTTACATCTGTCGGTATAATAGTCAATTTAAATGTGATTCCATTTGATAAACTGGCCCCCACAATAGCGAGCGGCATAAGGATCGGTACACCTGCGGTCACTACACAGGGAATGGGTGTCGAAGAAATGTATAAAATCGGAGAACTTATTTCATCTGCTCTAGCAAACAGGGGAAATAATACAATGCTTAACGAAATCGGTAAAAAAGTGAAAAACCTTGCCGGAGATTTTCCGGTTTATTCAGAGAGGTAGATATAAAGAGATAAGGATCAGTGGCTCCTTACAATATCTTTTACTTTCATTAGCCTTACGGTATTCGAACGCTCGTTTTCTTCTAATTTCATTGTTATGTATTTTATAGTCTCGGTAATGCCCGGTATCAATTTGTATTCAAGGGCATTTACTCTTCTTCTGGTCTCCTCCATTTCCACTGCTATAAGCTGCACTGATTTCTCCTTTTCAGCTAGACTTAGAAGGTCGCCCAGGAATTTTTCAAAATCATTAAGAGCTATATCCATTTCTCCGGAGGTATTAATATAGCCATATGGGATTATGGCGCCGCTTACTTCCCTGGCATAAACCGGTACTCTTACGTTTATGATGTTCCGCACGCCGGCCGATACGGAAATCTTCTTCGAATGCAGCAGCAACTCCTGGTCTGTCTGGTACGGACCCAGACTTGCCTTTGCAAGTACGAATCTTTCCAGTATGGATTGAAACTGTTTTTCTATTGATAACCTTAATGCTTTTACTTCATCAATTACTGCCAGTAATTGCCTCATCAGCTCATCTCTTTTATCTTTTAAAAGTTTATGTCCTCTCCGGGCGAGATTTAATCTCTTTT
Source organism: uncultured Actinomycetota bacterium (assembly GCA_964649405.1). Taxonomy (GTDB): domain Bacteria; phylum Actinomycetota; class Humimicrobiia; order Humimicrobiales; family Humimicrobiaceae; genus Hydromicrobium. The sequence continues at coordinate 4,115 of CAZYQD010000037.1, read as the reverse complement.
TCAACCGGAGAAGTTCCATTCTGGTTGCGTTTACATTTACAAGCATTAAAACCTTCTAAGCTTTTTCTTTTTCAGTTTTGAATTTTGCAAGGTATTTATCCAGATACTCGGCCCTTATCCTTTTTAATTCCTCCCTTGGAAATATCGTGAGGAGTTTCCATCCGAGATCAAGTGTCCGTTCTATGCTTCTATTCTCGTTTTCACCCTGAGAAATATACTCCTTTTCGAATTTATCGGCAAATTTTAAATACAGCTTATCCAGATCTGTCAGTGCCGCTTCACCAAGTATTACTGCAAGCTCTTCTACTTCTTTCCCTCTGGCATATGCGGCATATAACTGATTGAACATATCCATATGATCCTCTCTTGTCTTGCCCTGGCCAATTCCTCTATCTTTGAGTCTGGAAAGTGAAGGAAGTACATCTATGGGAGGGGACAATTTTTTCTTATACAGCGATCTTGAAAGCATGATCTGGCCCTCGGTTATATATCCTGTAAGGTCAGGAATAGGATGGGTTTTATCGTCCTCAGGCATAGTAAGTATAGGAATCTGGGTTATGGAACCTTTCTTTCCCTTGATCCTGCCTGCTCTCTCATAAATAGTTGCAAGATCGGTATATAGATATCCCGGGTATCCTCTTCTACCTGGAATTTCTTTCCTTGCAGCAGAAACTTCTTTCAGTGCCTCGCAATAGTTTGTCATATCGGTCAGAATAACAAGTACATGCATATCCTTTTCAAATGCAAGATACTCGGCGCAGGTAAGACCTACCCTGGGAGTTGCAATTCTTTCAATTGCCGGATCGTCGGCAAGATTAAGTACAAGGACCGACCTTCCTATTGCGCCGGTTTTTTTGAAATCACTTATGAAATACTCCGATTCCTCAAAGGTGATTCCTATGGCTATGAATACCACAGCAAACTCTTCCTTCTCCGTAAGAACCATTGCCTGTCTTGTGATTTGTGCTGCTATACGGTTATGGGGAAGGCCTGCCCCGGAGAATATTGGCAGTTTCTGACCTCTGACAAGGGTATTAAGACCATCTATGGCGGATAGTCCGGTCTGTATGAATTCATTAGGATAATCCCTGGCAAAGGGATTGATCGGCGCACCATTTATATCCAGACTTTTTTCGGGAATGATCTTATCCTTTTCTGTTTTCGGTTTCCCAATGCCGTTAAAAACCTTGCCAAGTATATCCGGAGATACGTACATATGTATTCCTCTCCCTAAAAAACTCACCCTTGTATTCCTGGAATCTATTCCCGAAGTACCTTCGAATACCTGTACCAGCGCGTTATCTCCATCGACCTCAAGCACTTTCCCGCTTCTGATGCTTCCATTGTCAAGCTTTATCTCGACCAGCTCCTCATATTTAACTCCTTCGACACCTTCCACAAGCAGCAGCGGCCCGGAGATATTTGCAATACTCTTATATTCTTTTAGCATCTTTACTCCTCTGTCATAGAAGAAAATTCTTTGTCTATATCTTTTTTGATCTTATCGATAGCGTTTATTTCCTCATTTTTTATATATTTCATTCTGGCTATTTTATTCCTGATTTCCATATTCTCGATAGCTTTGATATCTATATTAATTTTCAGGTAATTATTCGCCTGATTGTAGAAATAAATAATCGTATCTATCATCTTGTATTGTTTTTCGATAGGCGAGTATGTATCCACTTCATGATAAGCAATCTGGTGCAGGAAATCCTCTCTCAACATCCTGGCTGTAAGCAGGATCAATCTGTCCGAACCGGACAGGGCTTCGATTCCCACCAGACGGACGATCTCTTCCAGTTCCGATTCTTTTTCAAGGATTCTCATTGCTTCTGCCTGCAGATCAAAATAATCTTCCTTAAGATTCTTGGTGATATAATCTCTTATATTTTCGATATAAAGAGAGTAAGAACTTAACCATGATATTGCAGGGAAATGTCTGGCATATGCAAGACGGTCCTCAAGTGACCAGAAGACCTTAACGACCCTTAATGTTGCTTGAACCACCGGGTCGGAAAGATCGCCTCCCGGAGGAGATACTGCACCTATAACTGAAAGAGCTCCCTGTCTTTCCTTTCCGCTTGAAAGACATTTTACCATACCTGCTCTTTCATAAAATGAGGCGAGTCTCGCGCCGAGATATGCCGGATATCCCTCTTCTCCCGGCATCTCTTCCAACCTTCCGGAAATCTCTCTCATTGCTTCCGCCCATCTTGAAGTCGAATCTGCCATGAGTGCAACCGAATACCCCATATCCCTGAAATATTCTGCTATGGTTATTCCTGTGTAAACAGATGCTTCCCTGGCTGCGACCGGCATATTCGAAGTATTGGCAATAAGCACGGTCCTCTTCATCAAAGGAACCCCGGATCTGGGATCCGTAAGTTCAGGAAATTCCATAAGGACTTCCGTCATCTCATTACCCCTCTCACCACAGCCTATATAAACAATGATTTCGGCGTTGATCCACTTGGCAAGCTGATGCTGGACAACTGTTTTACCGGAACCGAATGGTCCTGGAATGCAAGCTGTACCGCCTCTTGCGATAGGGAAAAACATATCTATTACTCTCTGACCTGTAAATAACGGCATATCCGGACTGATCTTATTAATATATGGCCTGGGTTCTCTGACCGGCCATTTCTGCATCATCGTGATCTTCCTGTCTCCACTTGCCCCCTTTATGATTGCTATGGTGTCTTCGACCGTAAACTCGCCTTTTTCTATTGATTTGACTTCTCCGTCTATTCCTGGCGGGACCATGATATAATGTCTTACTATTTCAGTCTCATTGACAAACCCCAGGAAATCACCACCACTCACCATATCACCCTTTTTTACCATTGGTTCGAATTTCCATTTATGTTCCCTGCGGAGTGCAGCTGCAGAAACACCTCTTGCGATAAAATTCCCGGTATTTTTATAGATTTCATCAAGAGGCCTCTGAATACCATCATAAATAGATTGTAGTAAGCCCGGACCCAGCTCCACGGTCAGTGGTCCCCCGGTAGGATATACAGGTTCGCCGACTCCAATGCCTCCGGTTTCTTCGTAGACCTGTATGGAAGCAAGGTCCTTATTGAATTCTATTATTTCTCCCATTAATCTTTTATCGGAAACATAGACGACATCGAACATTTTGGAACCGGCCATATTTTCTGCTACGACAAGCGGGCCCGCTACCTTGACGATTTTTCCTAAATCATCCATTTATTCGCTCCTATTTCTCTCTTCAGCCATAATATCCGCCCCCACGGCTTTTATTATTGCTCTTCTTAAATTATTAACGGCATAGTTATTTCTTTCCCCCAATCCGGGAATCACCACTATGGAAGGCATTACCTCGTTTGCATATTCCCTGACTAAATTATCCAGTTTCGATGCAATGGTTTCCGTCATAAAAATAATTCCATATCCTTCCGAAACAAGCTGCCTTAATCTATCTTCTGCTTCTGAAATTTTATCTTTATCGCCGTTTACAGGGAAAATATCAACACCAGCCGATTTGAATATCGATATGATATCTTCTTCTCCGAATGCAGCAACTTTGACATCCATTTAAACCTTTACCTTATCTTCTATTTTATTTCTTTCTATACCGTAAATGATACCGGTATGGATAATATTCAAATACTTAAGTTCCAGTTTTTTTATTAGAAAAAACTGGAAAATCCTCTCGAGATTCGAAATAGTAAATTTTACGGGTTCAAAAAAATCAATTCGGAACAGGTCCTCGTTTTTTTCAAATGCAGAAAAAGTTCTCCCGGAATGCAGGGCATTGATTCCCTTTGTCACGATATCCGAATAATCCGTCCGTTCCATCTCCCTGGCAAAAGAATCCAGGCTCTCATTCCTGAACTCCATGAGATATTTCCTGGTTAAAAAACCATTTTCATATATAAAAGAATCAAAATCGAAATCTTCTGCGAGATATTTATTCCTGCAAATGTTTTTTATATTATATATATCAATAACGTGCCTCAAATAATCAATAATAAATCTTCTGTCAATTTTTTTGGCAGAATCGAACATCTTTTTTAGATAAAATTTTTCAAGTTCAAGTTCCATAAAACGGTAATTCTTTTGCAGCCCTATGAGTCCTACCGCAAAAC
>CAZYQD010000036.1:1202-10204 GCA_964649405.1 uncultured Actinomycetota bacterium | reverse complement strand
TCACCTTCCGGTTGATCCTTTCCACCAGACATGCATCATCAGTGCCAATAAAATTATCTTTTCTTGCTTTATTATGTGCCTCTAAAATATCTTTATAAAAGAAAATCTGTGGAGTCTGAGCATACCAGACCGTATCTCTTGGAACTGTCATGTCAATGGTACCGTTATCCGTTATCTTGATTGTTTCCCTTGCGGGTGCCGCCATTATTACCCCTCTTATTTTGGGATTTTTCTTATTCTCTTTTATTAATGTATTTATCAAAGAATCGATTTCCTCTGCGGTAATGAGTGGTCTTACACCATCATGTATAGATACCAGCCTGGTTGATGCAGGCAACTCGATAAGAGCATTATAAACAGATTCCTGTCTGGTGCTTCCGCCAATTACCAGTTTTTTCACTTTATCGAATGAATATTTCTCGATTATGCTTTTTTGACATAGTTCCAGATAATCTTTAGGGACTGAAATATAGATTTCTTTTATTTTTGAAGCATTTTGAAAAGCAGTAATAGTATGAGCTAATATCGGTTTTCCATAAATATTTACAAACTGTTTGCTTATATCGCCTTTTAGCCTGGTACCCTTTCCAGCTGCTGTAATTATCGCTGCATTCATAAATCGTCATCACTACTATTCTTTTGAAAAACCTTCCAACCGTAATATGTATAAGTTTAATAATTAATAATATTCCAATATTATTATATTTTGACTCTCGGGATTATCCCTCCTTTTCTGCTATACAGGTCATTATATAAATAATATTCCGAAAACTTTTTTAGTCTTTCATGCAAGGACCGGGCTCTTATTTTTCCCATTCCGGCAACTTCGGAAAGTTCTTCGATATTTGCATTTAGAATATTTTTTAAATTACCAAACTTATCTATCAGGTTGATAATAATAGATTGGGGAAGCCTTCTTACTTCCGAAACAATTCTCAGCCCCCTGGGGTGCATGTTTACTTCCTTTAAGCTGCCTTCGACCTCATAGCCCAAAATTTTAGCAATACCATCAAGCTTAAGCAGTTCCTTCTCGCCTAAAACATTTATTCTATCCTTCAGCTCGGATGGCTCCACACCATTATCAGTATTGGCATAATCAGTGATAATATTCAAAGAGTCATTTAATATATTTGTCATCAATTCTTCGGTCTGCATATTTAAAAGCTTTCCTTCCGATCCCAGCTCGGTTATATATTTTTTAACTTCCTTTTCCGTTCTCTGCACAATACTTGATCTTTGAAGCACGCTGACTACATCAAAAAGCGTGACTATATCTTCCAATTCTTTTACGGTCAGATTAAATGTAAGTTCATCCAGACCTTCTTTGTATTTTTCAAGTGTCTGAAGCGCCTGATTTGCCTTGGACAGGATTGCTCTCGACTCCTCGAGCATATATTTTATGTCGCCTTTATAAATAGTAACCACATCTCTCTTCGCTGAAATTGAAATAACCAGTATGTTAGTCTGTTTTGCTACCCTCTCTGCAGTTCTGTGTCTGGTGCCTGTCTCGGAAGTATTTATCTCCGGATTTGGAAAAAGATGGGTATTCGCGTATAAAATCCGCTTACCGTCGGAACTCAGTATAATTGCCCCGTCCATCTTTGCAAGTTCATAGAATTTGGTGGGAGAAAAACTGCAGCCTATATAAAATCCACCGTTTACCAATTTCAATACTTCTTCCGAATCTCCCACAACGATAAGCCCGCCTGTCTTTCCCTGCAGGATATATTCGATACCCGATCTTAGATCTGTCCCGGGTGCTACTATCTTGAGACAATCCAGTAATAGTTCTTCACTTTTCTTATTCATTTTTCCTTAGAATCAAACTTTTAAAATGCTGCTCCGGTTGAATTTCTTGATATCGAAGTACATCGTTTTATCCTTTGCACTTACTTCGACCCTCTGACCGGATTTTATTTCACCGCTTATCAGTTTCTCTGAAATAGGATCCTCTATCAGATTTTGTATGCATCTTCTCATGGGTCTGGCGCCCATCGTAGAGTCATAACCTTTCTCAAGAAGCAGATCCTTTGCACTCTTTTTAAGTTCTAATAAAATTCCCTGCAGCTCAAGCTGCTGCTGCACTCTGGACATCATAAGGTCCATGATATTATAAATCTGCTGCTTCTGTAACTTGTGAAATACTATCACTTCATCTATTCTGTTAAGAAACTCGGGTCTGAAAGTCTGCTTCAGTTCACTCATTACCTTTTCTTTTATCTCATCATAAGAGAGGTCTTCTGTGTTTATCTTCTTAAATCCCATTGGAGTATTTTTCTGTATCTCCCTTGCTCCCAGATTGGATGTCATTATTAACACTGTATTTTTGAAATCCACCCTTTTGCCCTGAGAGTCCGTAAGGTGTCCGTCCTCAAAAATCTGCAGAAGTATGTTGAAAACATCCGGATGTGCTTTTTCGATTTCATCAAGCAATATCACGCTGTATGGTTTTCTCCTGACCATTTCGGTCAGCTGACCACCTTCATCGTAACCCACATATCCGGGAGGAGAACCAACCAGTTTGGATACGGAATGCTTTTCCATATACTCCGACATATCTATCTGGATCAAAGCTTCTTCTTTTTCAAATAAAAATTCTGCTATGGTCTTGGCGAGTTCGGTTTTGCCCACACCCGAAGGTCCAAGGAACATAAAGGAACCGATTGGCCTTTTTGGGTCCTTAAGACCTGAACGTGAACGTCTGATGGCCTTTGAAACAGTCTTTATTGCTTCATCCTGTCCGATAACTCTTTTGTGAAGGTCATCTTCCATTCTAAGCAGTTTTGAAGATTCGCTTGAAGTCAGTTTATATACCGGAATACCTGTCCAGTTGGATAACACTTCCATGATTTCATTTTCGCCGACTACTTCCTTATCGACTTTTTTGGTCCTTATATTTATTTCTTCTATTTCTCTTTTTTCTTTAATCAGCTGTTTCTCTTTATCCCTCAGCTGCGCCGCTTTTTCAAAATCCTGTGCCTCTATCGCTTTTTTCTTTCCACTGGCGATTTTATTGATATTTATCTCCAGTTCCTTGAGATCCGGAGGTGCAGTAAGGGTCCTGACCCTTGACCTGGAAGCGGCCTCATCTATAAGATCGATGGCTTTATCGGGTAGAAATCTGTCGCTGATATAACGGTGGGATAATTTTGCAGCAGACACTATTGCATCTTCGGTTATATCGAGACCATGAAATGTTTCATATCTGTCTTTAAGTCCCTTTAATATTTCTATGGTCTCATAGACTGTGGGTTCGTTTATAAAAATCGGCTGGAATCTTCTTTCCAGTGCTTTATCCTTTTCTACATATTTACGGTACTCATTGATAGTGGTGGCACCTATGGTTTGGATTTCTCCCCTTGAAAGCATGGGTTTTAAAATGCTTGCCGCATCTATTGCTCCTTCGGCAGCGCCTGCTCCCACCAGAGTGTGAACCTCATCTATAAAAAGAATAATATCTCCATCATCCTTTATTTCAGCCAGTACTTTTTTAAGTCTTTCTTCAAAATCTCCCCTGTATCTTGAACCGGCGACCAGAGATCCCAGATCAAGAGTGAATATCCTTTTTCCCGAAAGATTTGAAGGAACCTTTTTTAAACAGATGAATTGCGCCAGTCCTTCGACTATTGCGGTTTTCCCAACTCCCGATTCACCTATAAGAATCGGATTATTTTTGGTCCTTCTGGAAAGTATCTGGATTATTCTGTCGATTTCTTTCTTTCTTCCTATCAGCGGGTCAAGTTTTCCTTCCTGTGCCAGAAGGGTTAGATCCCTTCCATATTGAACCAGCATTTTAAGCGCTTTTTTTTGACTTCTTTCGGATGCGGTCTTTTCCGGTTCAGAATAATAAGACTGCTTGCTCAGGAGTTCTTTAACTTTTTCCTTTACTATATCAAGGGTTATTCCCATACTATTTAAAACCCTTGCTGCCACTCCTTCTCCCTCTTTTAGAAGCCCCAGCAGTATATGTTCGGTGCCTATATAATTGTGTCCCATTTGAAGCGCTTCCCGTAAAGATAACTCCAGGACCTTTTTTGCTCTTGGAGTGAAAGGAATATGCTCATATGATTCAGAAGTCCCTTCATTTACCACTTCTCTTACTGCGGACCTGATGTCATCGAAAGAAACATTCAGTTCATAGAACACCCTTGCTGCCATTCCCTCCTTCTCGTTAATCAGTCCCAGAAGAATGTGTTCGGTGCCTATATAATTCTGCTTCAGGAACCTGGCTTCATCCTGCGCCTTGACTACTACTTTTCTTGCTCTTTCTGTAAATCTTTCAAACATTTATTTAAACTTCCTTTAATATTTTTTTTCTTATTAAATCGGCTCTCGCCGAATCCATCTCATCATCGGTCACACTGCCGCTCATCTCAAGATCAGATATAATATGCGAATCGCTGATCTTACCCATAATTTCAAAGTAATCAAAATCATTTATACCATCAATTATATCGAGATCCAGTCCCAATCTCAGTATCGATAACAATTCCAGCGATTCTTCATATGATAATATTTTAGCATACTTAAGCAAACCAAAGGAACGGTATATGTTGTCTTTGATCCCCAGGGGGTCACTTTCCTTTAACTTAATCCTGGCTGCCTTCTCATCATCTATAACATTTAAACAAATCGCCTGCATTTCTTCAACTATGGTGCCTTCGCTTTTACCCAGAGTCACCTGATTAGAAATCTTAAAAAGGTTACCGATTATTTCGGAATGCCCCACAAAATACCCATTGATGAGACATCCCACCTGATTTAATTTCTTCACAAAATCGGCAACCATAGGACTTATTGCAAGTACCGGAAGGTGAGCAATAACGGATATTTTAAGTGCGGTTCCCAGATTAAGCGGGCTGGCTGTCAGAAATCCAAGGTTCTTATCAAAAGCAAAACTTATTTTTCTTTCGAAATATCTTTCGATTCTAATGACTTCCTTATAAGTTTCAAGGATATTTAAACCAGGACGGATGCTCTGAATTCTTAAATGGTCTTCCTGGTTGATCATTATTATCGTTGACTCTCCCCAATTCGGACCCGATTTTATAAATAATCCTTTACCCTGCATTTTGTTAGCTGCCTCAGGGCTTACCATATAATCTTTGAAAAGGAGGTCTCTCTGTATCTTTCCAAGATTCTTAATGGAATAAAACCTGAAATCTTTAAAATCTTTAACATCATCGATATATTTCCTGATCTCTTTAAGTAAAATATTTTTTTCCGGACCGCTGCTAAGATTTACAAATTTTTGGTCAGCAAGATTTCTTGCCAGTCTGACCCTGGTGTTTAAAATAATCTTGTTTTTGTTGCCTCCGGATCTCTTTTTCCCGGTTTTACTTTCCAGGAGGTAGAAATTTTTACCGGCCATATATATTTTTCTCCAGTTTTTTTATTCGATCCCTTATCCTTGCTGCCTCTTCGAAATTCTCTATCATTATTTCATTTTTAAGTTTATGCTTTAGATCTTTTATATTCTTCTCCAGCCTGATTTTTTTACTGGTTTTTATCGGAACCTTACCTTTATTTTCAAGACTTCCCTGAATGGATTTAATGATCGGAAACAATACATCTTTAAATTCATTATAACAATTGCTGCAGCCAACTCTTCCGATCTTCTTGATTGTCTTTAAATCGATGCCGCAAAAGGGACATTTTCTGTTTCTGCTGTAACTTATATTTCTTAATATTTTTTTATCCCTTGCGGAATGATGTTCATTTGCACCGCTGTTGAAAAACCTGTAAAGAACTCTGGTCAGGTCGTTGTATGAATCTTTTTCAGTCAGAAAAGAAAAATCCTTTGCGCATTCCTTGCATAAATTTATCTTTTCTACGCTGCCGCCCTGGATCTTTATCAAGTGAATTGTAGCCTCATTATCATGACAAAAATCACATTTCATTTTTTAATCACCGCTTTAGGAAATTGTTCCTCAATTGCACAGAAATTATATCATCTTTTCTAAAAGAATAAACTTAAACTATGGACGCGTATCGCAGGATTTTATTCGGGTTTCATTAGAGGAAAAAGAATTACATCCCTGATGGAACTGCTGTTTGTCAGCAGCATAACCAGTCTATCGATCCCGATTCCTTCTCCACCTGCAGGCGGCATTCCATACTCCAGTGCTTTTAGAAATTCTACATCGATTTTACCGGTAATTCTCTCTTCTTCGATTTTGCTCTTAATCTGACTTTTGAATCTATCCAATTGTTCCCCGGGGTCTATTAATTCCGAAAAGGCATTAGCTATTTCTTCTCCTCCTATAAAAAGTTCAAATCTTTCGGTAAGATTTTCATTTTCAGGATGCCTTCTTGCCAGGGGAGAAATTTCTATTGGATAATCCTTTATGAAAGTAGGTTGTATAAGTTTTGGTTCGACAACAGCTTCAAAAATCTTATTTATAATATTTCCTTTACCGGAATTTTTTTCTATCTCTATATCCATTCCTTTTGCTACATCCTCAAGCTCTTTTATACTGTTCTCAAAATTTACCTTGATTCCGCCAAACTTTTGAATAGATTCCAGCATGGAAATGCATTGCCACTTTGCCCCAAGATCAATGTTATTTCCCCTGTAACTTGTAGTCAGTTTACCGATAGACTCACTTGCAACAAACTTTAGAAGCTTTTCGGTTAGAACCATCATATCGTTGTAATCTGCATATGCCTGATAAAATTCCAGCATTGTGAATTCCGGATTGTGCTTGTAGGATATTCCTTCATTTCTGAAATTTCTATTTATTTCAAAAACTCTATCGAATCCGCCTATAATCAATCTTTTTAAATATAATTCGGGTGCAATTCTTAAATAAAGATCCATATCCAGAGCATTATGATGAGTCTTGAAAGGTTTTGCCGTAGCACCGCCCGGAATATATTGCAGCATCGGTGTCTCAACTTCCTTAAAACCGTTATCATTCAAGAATTTTCTTAAGGCATTTATTATTTTAATTCTCGTAAGAAATACATTTTTTACTTCAGGGTTTACTATAAAATCCAGATATCTCTGACGATACCTTAATTCCTTGTCCTTGAGTCCATGCCACTTTTCTGGCAGTACTCTTAATGCCTTGCTTAGCAGTTCAAATCGTGAAACGTTTATTGAGAGTTCTCCTGCGTGTGTCACAAAGACAGTTCCTTCTACACCCGCCCAATCACCGATATCCAGGTCCAAAAATTCATCATATTTTTCTTCACCGATATTTTTTTGATTTATATATAGCTGTATCTTATCCGTAAAATCTTTTAAATCGCAGAAAGTCACTTTGCCGTGTTTTCTGAAACTCATAAGTCTTCCTGCTATTTTAAAGACTTCCTCAGACTTTTCTCCGGCTTTAAGAGCCGAATATTTCGTTTTTATATCCGAAATATCGGAATTTTTATCGAACCTGGTTTTATAGATTTTTTTACCGCTTTTTCGTAAGGCTTTTACTTTTTCGAGTTTCATTTTTAGCGCTTCAGCCAGAGGTTCTTCTGATTCTATTAAATATTCACTCTTTAAACCGGAAAGCTTACTGCTGGCGCTATCTTCAATATTTGAAGTGCAGCCCTTTGCCTTCTCTTTATCCTTCATAACTCTTACCGCAGACTCAGCTTTTTATTTTATTTGATTTTTATTATTTTTAATTTTTTGGTTTCTTTAGGAGTCTTGACCACTACTTCATCACCTATTTTTTTGTTAAGCAGTGCCCTTCCCATAGGAGATTCATCCGAGATCTTGTTCTTTTCAGGGTCGGATTCTATTGAACTTACGATTTTGAATTCTTTTTCTTTGTTCTTGTCTAAATCTTTTACTATTACTATTGATCCCAGTTCGACCAGCCCTTTTCCGGTTTTTTTCTCAATTATTATATAATTACTTAATATCTCGTTTATTTGTTCGATTCTGCCTTCTATAAAAGCCTGTTCGGTTTTGGCATATTCATATTCGGAATTTTCGGTTAAATCTCCTCCTGAATTTTTTGCTTCCTTCAGTCTTACTGCAATTTCTTTACGTTTATTGTTTATAAGGTCTTCTCTCTCTTCTAGAAACTCATCAAAACCTTCTTTTGTGAGGTGATATTCTTTCATTTCTTCTCCTAATATTTCCGTGAATAATTGTTATGCCTTGATATTTATTTAAAGTACTTAAGATAGTAAATAATGTAATTATTAATTGAGGTATTATATTGTATGATATATGAGATGTCAAAAGCAAATATCTGATTAACCAAATCTTCCGGTTATATAATCCTCTGTTCTTTTATCTCCGGGGTTGGTAAATATCTTATTGGTATCATCATATTCGATGAGTGTAGCCGGCGTACATATATCCTGGGTAAGTAAAAATGCCGCTTTTTGAGATACCCTCGCTGCCTGCTGCATATTGTGGGTCACTATGATTATCGTGTATTTTTCCTTTAGTTCATCCATTAAATCTTCTATCTTTTGGGTAGAAATAGGATCAAGCGCCGAAGCCGGTTCGTCCATAAGTATTATATCGGGATTTACAGCAAGAAGTCTTGCGATACAGAGCCTCTGCTGCTGTCCGCCCGAAAGGTCAAGAGCATTAGTATTTAATTTATGCTTTACTTCATCCCAGAGAGCTGCTCTTTTCAAACTACTTTCCACAATCATGTCCAGTTCCTTCCTTGTGTATCTTTTATGCAGTCTTGGACCATAAACGATATTTTCATAAATTGTCTTGGGGAAAGGGTTGGGTCTCTGGAAGACCATACCGATTCTTTTGCGAAGATCAACGACATCGATATTATTTTTATATATATCGGTACCATCGATTATTATTTCACCTTCCACTCTGGTATTTGGCAGCAATTCATTCATGCGGTTAAAGGTCCGCAGGAAAGTAGATTTTCCGCAACCGGATGGTCCTATTATGGCCGTGATGGTATTTGCCAGGATATCCATATTAATATCTGTCAATACTTTTACGGTTCCATAATAAAACCCATAGTTTTTTACTTTAATCTTTATTTTATTTTCGCTCATAAAAAAAATATCCT
>CAZYQD010000036.1:0-1102 GCA_964649405.1 uncultured Actinomycetota bacterium | reverse complement strand
GCTTTATATTTCTTAAGTTTCGATGCCAGGTCATCATATTTCAAGGCAAGTATCTGAATAGCAAAATATGCTGCATTTTTTGCGCCATCTATAGATACGCAGGCAACAGGAACTCCGGATGGCATCTGTACCATGGAAAGAAGAGAATCCATTCCGCCCAGGTCAGATGTTTTTATGGGTACACCTATCACCGGAACAGTAGTATAAGAAGCAATCACTCCCGGAAGATGCGCGGCCTTTCCCGCTCCGGCAATTATTACCTCTATCCCTTTATCCCCTATGCTCATGGCAAATTCTCTGGTTTTATTTGGCATCCTGTGCGCCGAAAGTATATTTATCTCATATTCCACCCCAAATTCCCTTAAAACATCCGAAGCCTTTTTCATTATGATCTCATCGGAAACACTTCCCATCACAATTGCAACTTTTTTACCGCCGTTTGTCATCACTCACTCCTTTCTGCTTTTAATGCAATATCTTTTCTGTATTGCATTCCTCTGAACTTTATTCTGCCCATTGCCGAATATATCTTCTCTCTTACTTCTTTGAAACTATCTGCCCTGGAAACAACTCCCAGAACTCTTCCGCCGCTGGTGACTATTTTCCCATTCTGTATTTTCGTACCTGCATGGAAAACAATGATATCATCACTGCCTGTAAAATGATCCAGCCCCGTGATTATATCGCCGCTTGAAGAACTTTCCGGATAGCCTTCGGATGCCGCTGCGACACACACACACTTATTCTTGTCCCAATCAAGTTTTTGTCTGCTTAAATTCCCATCTGCGCATTCCATAAGAAGCGGTACCAGGTCTTCCGCCAGTCTTGGCAGTACCACCTGGGTTTCAGGATCACCAAACCTGCAGTTATACTCAAGTAGATAGGGTTTATCCTCGCATATAAGCACTCCCGCATAAAGGATTCCCCTGTATATGATATTTTCGTTTGCCAGAGCGGAGTAGGTAGGAAAAATAATCTCATTTAAGATCCTGTTGTAAACCTCTTCTTTTAGCATCGGCACCGGGCTATAGCTGCCCATACCACCGGTATTTTTTCCTTCGTCATTATCGAATATTCTTTTATAATCCTGTGCCGGATCCAT
>CAZYQD010000035.1:4611-10910 GCA_964649405.1 uncultured Actinomycetota bacterium | reverse complement strand
TTTTTTGTGATTTTATCAGGCTTTTAATATAATCTCTTTTATGAATACAACTATCAAAACCAAAAAGATAGATCTTCTTATGATAGATAATTATGACTCTTTTACTTTCAATCTTGTTCAGTATCTCGGGATCTTAGGTGAGAATATAAAGGTCAGCAGGAATGATAAAATAATCCTGGATGAAATTGAAAAAATGGCACCTTCGAAAATAGTCATCTCGCCTGGTCCAGGAAGACCTGTTGACGCAGGAATATCAAAAGATATGATCAGGTATTTTTATAAAAAAATACCCATACTTGGCGTCTGCCTGGGACATCAGTGTATTGGCGAAGTATTTGGTGCGGAAGTGATCAATTCGGGAACAGTTGTTCATGGAAAGACATCTCTTATCTACCATGATGGAAAAAGCATCTTTAAAGGAATTAAAAATCCTTTCGAAGCCGCAAGATATCATTCTTTAATCCTGAAAAAAGATACCATCCCCGACTGTCTGGAAGTAACCGCTCGTACGGAAGACGGGATCGTAATGGGGGTAAGACATAAAGATCACAAGCTTGAAGGAATACAATTTCACCCGGAATCATTCCTGACCCCTGTCGGATTAGAAATACTTAAGAATTTCATATATTTATGAGAGTCCTGTCCACAATTTCAGCCATTGATTTGAAAATTCCACCTCAGGATGCAGCTTATGCGTTGAAGGATAAAAGTCATCTGTGCTTTCTTGACAGCAGTCTTACTCCAAATGAATATTCCATTTTTTCTTATATTGCCTGGAATCCTAAACTCATCATAAAAAGCTACGGTCATAAAAATGAATTAACGAGTTTCGCCGGAGGGGTGATTTACTACTCCTATCAGCACCCATTATCTTTTTTAAAACAAAACATAAAGGATTATATTTACAGTCCTCCCGGGAGTGAAATAAAAAAAATAGATGTGGTATTTATAGATAACGGAAGAGTGATAAAGGCAAATAAAATGATCAAAGAAAAGCTTCCCCATTTTCTGGGTGGTTTTGCTGGTTATTTCTCATACGATCTGAAAAACCATATCGAAAAACTTCCCTGCCGCGTGGTGGATGATATCAATCTTCCTCTTTTTTATTTTTCTTACTATGACCGGTTACTTGCATACAATCATCAGGACAGCAGGTGGTACTTTATCAGGAATTTTCCTGTACTCGAGCGAAAGGGGAAAGACAACAGGGACGATTTAAGGACTGTTTTTCAGGAAGATGATTATATTTCTAACGGTATTGGAAATACGGATCTGGTGAGGAAAATCAGTAAGGATGTGGAAGATATAATGGACTGCCTGAAAAAAGCAGCTGATATAAAATCAAACATAATCAAAAAATATTATAGGAAAAATATTTCTAATGTCAGACTCCATTCAAATCTTACCAGGCGAAATTATATTAAAAGGGTACTTAAAACAAAAGAATATATCCATAATGGCGATATCTATCAGGCTAATTTCAGTCAGAGATTCGAAGCGGACCTGCCGGTGGATCCAATGGATCTATATTACATTTTAAGAGAGAAAAATGCCGCTCCCTTCTCTGCCTTCCTGGGGTTTCCTGATTTCAGCATTGGCAGTTCTTCCCCGGAGAGATTTTTATATTTGAAAAAAGATACTATAGAAACCCGGCCAATAAAAGGGACCAGACCGAGAGGGAAAGATAACACAGATGATAATAAAAATATGATGGAATTAAAAAACAGCATCAAGGACAGGGCAGAATTGAATATGATCGTGGATCTTGAAAGAAATGATATTGGGAAATTTTGTTATTATGGAACAGTCAAAGTTTCCGGTCATGCTGTTATTGAAAAATTTGCAAAGGTTTTTCATTCCGTATCCACGGTAACCGGCAGGGTAAAAAAAGGAGTAGATGTTTCCAATATAATAAAGGCAGCTTTTCCGGGCGGTTCCATAACAGGTGCCCCAAAAATAAGGGCAATGGAGATAATCGATGAGCTGGAGCCTGTAGCAAGGAATATATATACCGGTTCGATTGGCTATATCGGAATCGATTCTACCATGGATTTGAATATCGTAATCAGAACGTTTATCATAAAAGGAAATAAGTTTTATTATAATGTGGGCGGCGGCATCGTAGAAGATTCGGTACCGGAAGAAGAATATAAGGAGACCCTGGACAAGGGAATTGCCCTGGAAGAAACTCTGAAATTTTTCAGTGCAAAGAATTTAAGAAAACTACTTTAAAATTTCTATATGAGGGATTTATCATGATAAGTCATATTTTTATAAATGGAAAATTTTTTACTGGAAGCAGAGCCTGGGTACCGGTCAGGGACAGGGGTTTCTTATATGGTGATGGACTTTTCGAGACTTTGAGAAGTTATAAAGGTTCTGTATTTATGCTGGACCCTCATCTCGACAGGTTGTTTCATTCGATGAAGATTTTAAAATATGATACTCATTTCGATAAGGAATATATAAAAGAGGCTTTAAAAAAGACAATTACCAGAAATTGTCTTGCCAGGAAGGACGCATATATAAAAATAATCGTGACCAGAGGCATTCACAGAGGAGAACTCCATTTTAGTGGGAATTACAGGACCAATCTTATAATAATCGCAGATGCGCTTAATGAATATCCGGAAAAAGATTACACCGAAGGGATAAAAATTATCTCTTCTTCCATCAGGAGGTCTTCTCTGGGAAATCCTCTTTATTCCCATAAACTTATGAACTATTTTGAAAATATTTTTGCAAAGGATGAGGCCCATCATAATGAGGCGCAGGAAGCTATATTCCTGACGGGGGACCACCTGGTTCTGGAGGGAGCATCAAGCAATATTTTTTATGTAAAAAGAAATACGGTCTATACACCGCCGCTAACTCAAAATATCTTACCCGGTATAACAAGGCAAACGGTGATAGATATATGTACCGAAAATAGAATAAGGGTAAGACAGAAAAAGATCCATTACAGGGATATAACAAATGCAGATGAGGTATTCAAAACAAGTTCGATTGCCGGGATCGTGCCGGTAAAAAAAATTGACCGCTTTGTACTTGCCGGAAAAGTTCCCGGTCCTATTACTGCGAGGCTAATGGTCTCATATATGAATAAGATCAGGCTTCCAAATTTGCATTAGGCAGATTTATTGTTACAATAAAAATGCATTTTTATCTAGTAAGTGATTTCAAATAATTAAAGAGGTCAAGATCAAGGAAGTGTAATTATGAAATATAGAATACTGGGAAAAACAGCTTTCAAAGTTTCTGAAATCTCGTTGGGCACATGGCAGCTTGGCGGCAGGTGGGGAGAGAAATTTAATTTTGATTCTGCAAGAGAAATTCTACGTGAGGCAGTGGATAAAGGAGTAAATTTTATCGATACCGCGGATGTGTATAATGAAGGACAGAGTGAGGAAGCCATAGGAAAATTTTTAAAAACGGTAAGAGAGAGAATTTATGTGGCAACAAAAGCCGGAAGGAGACTGAATCCACATACTACTGAAGGTTACAACAGAGAAAATTTAACAAAGTTCATAGATGATAGTTTGAAGAATATGGACCTTGAAGTGATAGACCTTGTCCAGCTTCATAGCCCCACTACAGAGGTTTACTACAGAGAGGAAGTCTTCGGTATTCTGGACGAGCTGGTAGAAAAAGGTAAAATTTTAAATTATGGAGTCAGTGTCGAAAAAGTAGAAGAAGCATTAAAAGCAATCGAATACCCAAATTTGGCTACTGTCCAGATTATATATAATATGTTCAGACATAAACCTGCCGAAAAATTTTTTGACCTTGCGAGAAATCAAAATGTCGGAATCATCGCAAGGGTCCCGCTGGCAAGCGGTATGCTGACCGGAAAATTCGATATGGATACGGTGTTTTCAAAAGGCGATCATAGATACTATAACCGTGAAGGCCAGGCTTTTGATAAAGGAGAAACATTTTCCGGAGTTCCCTATGAAGTAGGCCTCGAGGCAGTTGAAGAGCTCAAGAAGATATTTCCCCAGGAAAAATTAGCCGAATATGCCCTGCGCTGGATTCTTATGAATGATAATGTGAGCTGTATCATTCCCGGAGCAAGCAGAGTATCGCAGGTCGTAGATAATATCAAAGCTTCGGATCTTCCGCCTCTTACCGGTGAGCAAATGAAAGAGGTAGATGAGATTTATCAGAGGTATATAAAAAAATATGTCCATGATCTATGGTAAAAAAATTTTACTTAAAAAAATCATAATGCTAATATAAAGTAGTTTCTATTTAAATATTAAAAATTAGTATTAAGTCACAAACGCTACTAAAGAAATATTTTTGGGTTCGGATTTATAAATGAAGGGGGTAATGAGCAGTGAAGCAGTTCAGTAGCTTCCTGGATCTTGTAGAAACAAGAAGGAGCATAAGATCTTACAAATCCAGGGAAGTTGAAGAGGAAAAATTGAATTATATCCTGCAAGCTTTCAGAAAAGCTCCATCGGCAAAAAACCTTCAACCGTGGAAACTGGTTGTAGTAAAAGATAAGAAAAAAATAAAGGACCTTTCCATTGCATGCAATAATCAGACTTTTCTGGCGGAGGCGCCGATACTGATTGTGGCCTGTGCCAGTGAGGATGACGCTTATGATGTAATGGGGGGGTATATGAATAGTTTCCCTATAGATCTTGGTATTGCTCTGGAGCATTTGATCCTTGCTGCAACGGAAAAAGGGCTTGGTACCTGTTGGATAGGAGCATTCAAGGAAAAACTTGTAAAAGACCTGCTTGATGTTCCGGGCAGTGTAAGAGTAGTGGCCCTTACTCCGCTGGGTTATCCGGCCATGGAAGGCAGAGACCGAGAGAGAAAACCTCTTTCCGAAATAGTCTGCTATGATAAATACATAGAATAACTAAGGGTATATATACCCTAAAACCAATGGAAATAATAGTAACCCATTTAAGTTCCGACTTCGATTCCTTTGCAGGTATGGTAGCAGCTGGGAAAGTATATCCGCAGGCTCAAATTGTATTACCCACAGCTATAAATCAAAATGTAAGAAAGTTTCTTGCGCTTTATGAGGATGAGCTTCCGCCGCTTATCGATCCTAAAGATATCGATTTTTCGATAGTAACAAGAGTGATCATTATTGATACAAGATATGCTTCAAGACTCGGTCCGGCTAGAGAAGCACTTGAAAATAAAAATGTCGAAATTATAGTTTATGATCACCATCACAAATCACTTCAGGGTCTGAAATCGACATATGATTATTCCAGGGAAGTCGGAGCTACTACAACCATGCTGGTTGATATCATAAAAAATAAAAAAATTTCTATTTCTCCGCTTGAAGCTACCCTGTTTACTCTTGGGATTTATGAAGATACGGGATCATTTACTTATCCGGGGACCACTCCCGGGGATCTTGAAGCAGCTTCTTTTCTTATGAAAAAAGAATCCAATCTATTTATCGTATTAAAATTTTTGAATCTTTCCCTGTCGGAAGACCAGCACAGACTTCTTGAGAAACTAATAATGAACTATAAGAAAATAAAGATCAATGAAATAGAGATTTTGATCTCACAGGCAGAAATACCAGGTTATATTGAAGGATTATCAGTATTGACAAGAAAGCTGTCCCAGATCGAAGATGTAAGCGTGGTAATATGCTGGGCTAAAATGAAGGAAAAAATTTACCTTGTCGCAAGAAGCGATGATAAAAATGTAGATATATCCGAGGTCCTTAAAGTTGTCGGAGGCGGAGGCCATCCTCAGGCAGCTTCAGCAGTTATTACTGATATGAGTTTTAAAGATATAGAAAACAAGCTCGTAAGTTCACTTAAGAAAAATATAAAGAAACCTGTGCTGGCCAGGGATGTCATGTCTTACCCGGTACAGGTAGTAAAAGAGAATCTGAATATATCCCGCGTCAATGAGATCCTAAAAAAATATGGTCATTCGGGAATACCAATTGTTGATAAAAATGACTATCTGGTAGGGATAATAACCAGAAAAGACGTAGATAAGGCTATAGGGCATGGTCTGTCTCATGCTCCGGTCAAAGGTTTTAAATCCAGGGGTATTATCACAGCTGGTCCAAATACCAGTATTGGTGAAATACAAAATCTGATGATAGAAAACGGGATAGGAAGAATACCCATTACGGATAAGAAAAAAATCATTGGAATAGTCACAAGAAAAGATATATTAAGATTTTTACATGGACGCAGTTATGAAGATTTATTGGGATTTTTCCCTGTCAGAGTCAGAAAAATATTAAAAGAGATTTCAAGTGTTGCCAGAATATTGAAATATAATACATATCTTGTTGGAGGTAT
>CAZYQD010000035.1:0-4511 GCA_964649405.1 uncultured Actinomycetota bacterium | reverse complement strand
AGGGAATATACGACAGGATCTTTCAAGGAGAGATTTTACAATTAATACCATGGCAGTTTCTTTGAATAAGAAAAACTTTGGGGAGATCCTTGATTTCTTTGGAGGACGGGAGGATTTAAGAAATAAAAAAATAAAGGTCCTGCATAAAATGAGTTTTATAGAAGACCCTACAAGGATCTTCAGGGCAGTAAGATTTGAGAAGAGGCTAGGATTTAAAATGGATCATCAGACGGAAGAGCTGGCGAGAACTACTATCAATATGGACATAGTATCGAGATTGAATGGGGTCAGGATAAGAGATGAGCTGATATTTATTTTAAATGAAGAAAATCCTCCGGAAGCGATCAAGAGGTTGGATGAGTTGGGCGCCCTGAAAAAAATAGGAATAAAGGTAAAGGTAGACGGAGAATTCATCACAGGAGTAAAAAAGGTTTTAGCTTATTTTGAGAAATTAAAAGATTTTTTCCGTAAGGAGGGAAAAGAAGTCAAAAAATGGAGACTGCTTCTTATTATTTTGCTGCAGGGTATCAAACCCGATGGGATCAAAAGTTGGTGTTCAGAAATGAAGGTTAAAAATAAAGATTTGGGTGTTATACTCGAAACGTTGGGCAGATGGAATGAGATCAAGAAAAATCTTAAAAATATAATAAAAAGAAACTCGGTTCTTTATCATGCATTGAGAAAGGTTCCACCTGAACTCCAGATAATCGCCTGCAGCTGGGGCAGAATATATCATAAGAATATAAAAAAATACCTGGCTGAACTTTCCGGAATTCATCTGGAGGTAAGCGGCGAGACACTCAAAGATATGGGTTACCGGCCATCCGAGAAATTCAGGGATGTTCTGACGAAGCTTTTTGAGATGAAACTTGACGGTAAGGTTTCAAGCAGGAAAGATGAGATTTATAATCTAAAAAAATTAATGGGACCTTTAGATTAATATGTAATCTCATTAGATTGAAATACTCGTTCAATATCAGTGTTGACAAAAAATCTTTATTAATTATACTTATTATTAGTGATGATTAATGTCTTCAAAAAAAATAAATATAACAATTCCCGAAGAGAATTTAAAAGAAATAAACAAGTTCTGTATCAGTGAAAAAATCAGTAAGAGCTGGTTGATACGTGAGGCTACTTCTCAATATATTGCAAGTATTAGCAAAAAGAGGGAATTAGAAAAGAAAAAGAAGGATATGGAATGGGCGGCAAAAACTATGAAAGACTTGCGGGAGAAGAACATTGGCTTTGCTGATGGGAAAACCGGTATTGAAGTAATCAGAGAATTTAGAGATAAAAGGTAAGTAAAAATGGAAATTGTTTTGGATGCATCTATTGCGGTTAAATGGTTCAGTTCAAAATCCGAGGATAATGTGGAAATTGCTCTGGAAATACAAAGGCAAAAAATATTGAATAAATTGGAAATCATAGTTCCGGATTTGTTCTTCTTGGAAATAACCAATGCCTTTCTTACCAGATCTAAATTAAGTATTGAAGATATTTTGATGATAGAAGAATCGCTGCATAAAATGAATTTGAAAGTAATTTATCCCGATTACGCTATATTAAGTAGTGCCATAAGAATTGCACATAGCTGTGGCCTGACTATATATGATTCTTTTTATATAGCAGTAGCAAAATTCTGTGAAGTCCTGCTTTTAACCGGGGATAAAAAAATACTTGCTAACAGGAATAAATTCGATTTTATTAAATCCCCGGAGGAATTTAAAAAAAATTTATAGATCTATGATTTTTTTTATAGAATTTTTGCTTTAATTTATCGAGAGTAACTATAATGTTTAAAAAACAGTGTTTTTTAACTGTAATTATTATAATTATTTTTATTGTCATTACAGCTGCTGGCTGTTCTGAAGTAACTGCAGATGGATTAGATAACGAAATATCAAAGGAGTCCGGAACCGAAACTGCCGAGGAATTAACGGCGGAAGAAGAGGAAAATGAAAACATATTGCCTTCCGATACTGAGCAAATTCTGACATCATGTACTGGTATTACAACCCCGCCTTTGCCATTTGGTTCATTCGAACCTGTAGCCCTGGATTTTACGCAACAAGGTTTTGCTGCGGAATGGTTTATCAAGCCGGGTGTATTTAATATGCCTCAGGAAGTATTGATATCACCACAAGGCGATTTACTGGTGCATGCGGTTCGCAGCGGGATTTTATTCAGCGTGCAAGATGATGGAAATGTTTCCCAGATTGCCAGTAATATAAGGGGTTATGTAGGTGCTGTGGATACACAGGGTAACATATATATGCTCTGGCATCCTGATGGCCGTATAAGCCGTATAGCATCTGATGGCGCAGTAAGCGTTTTGGTAGAATCATCTGAACTCCGGGCCGCCTGTGACAGCGGTTTCGGGATTGGGCCGGATGGGAACCTGTATGCGGCAATTAACCAGTGTAAGAATACATCCGATTTGTACCAGATCACACCGTCAGGTAAAATTACAAAGGTTGCCGGCTCTATCCCCTGGATGAGTGCATTACGCACTTCACCTGATGGAAGATTTCTGGGAGCGGGTCAAAATATTTATGAGATTTCAATGGATAATTTCCGGATAACCGAATTGGCACGAATTCCCGAAGGCCTGGTATCCCCTGGCGGAATGGCAATAGATGATAGTGGGAATATTTATATATCTAACGGATCACGGGCTTCCAGCGGTAAGATATACATCATTACCCCCGATGGCAGCGCAACATTATTTGCTCAAATCCCGCTTAATGGGCTCTCGGGTATAGAGTGGTGGCAGCGGACAGGAGAGATAGTGGGAGGTCAATTGAGACAGGGGGCGGTGATTGCAGTCTCACCCGATGGGACGCTGCGGGAGATTGTTGCCGGAAATGGTATTGTGACACCGATGGGTATGGCATTTTCTCCATGCGGCGACCTGGCAGTGGCTAACGATGACGGTGGTATGATGGCGCTGATTAACGCGGCAGGGGAAGTATCATGGTTCTTTGATTACCCTTCATTTACACCGCCAACACCGTTTGTAGCTTACACCCGGGATGGAACATTGTTTGCCAGCGTAGGTGCACCCGGTATGCCGGAGGAAATTCTTAAGGTAGCACCAGGTGGTACACCTCTTACATTTGTCTCGTCAAATATGCCCTGCGGCCTTGCTTATAGAGCTGATGGCGCATTATTTGTTGCTGAAACCAGCACAGGGCGTATTATATTGGTTAATCCTGATGGATCGGAAGAAGTATTTGCCGAAGGACTGAAATATCCTCAGGATCTGGTTCTGGATTCGGAGAACAATCTTTATGTTATAACCGGTCCCGATGATTTTACCGGAAATGAATTATTTAAAACTCCCAATAATGGTGATGCGATCACATGCATCAAACAGGATGGCAGTATTAATACGATAGCCAGTATTGAGGAAGTATCTGCTCTTGCAATAAGTCCCGAGGGAGATCTTTTTGCAGCATCGGGCCCAAAGATAATGAAAATAGAAGCCGATGGAAATACAACAATTTTTTCCGATGGGATGCATTATATAAGAGGTCTGACTTTTGATCTTGCAGGGAACCTGTATACCGCCAATGCAGATATAAATGGTATCATGCGTATTGGTGGATTTCCCCGGGGGACAATAAGCGGAACGGTAACAGACGACTCCGGTAAGATAATTTCAGGAGCAAAGGTACAGGTATTATCTGATCAGCCGATCGTAGCGGGTGCGATAGTCGAAACTGATGCCAGCGGTTATTTCAGTTTAACAGCGGCTCCTCATGATTACGATATCATTATTACTGCTGAAGGTTATGAGTTTGAAATATTGGAAAATATTCAGGTTATAACAAATCAGGATAAGACAGTACAGGTTGAAATGGCAGATAAGTAAGATAAGAAGAATAAAATAGGGTATAAATTCTATTTTTAAATAAATCAAAGTAGATTCTGAGCCAGATAAGCCGCTCCCAGTGCACCGGTTATTTGGGGCTCATCGGGAATATTTAATTTTACTTCCAATTTTTCTTCCAATGCCCATACAACCCCCAGATTTTTGGCTACCCCTCCCGTCATACAAACCGGTTCTTCAAGACCGACCCTTTCGACCATTGTTGTTATCCTGTCGGCAATGGAATAAATGAGCCCTTTGATTATTTTATTTTTATCCACACCATGTCCGATAAGTGAAACGATTTCGGATTCGGCAAACACCGTACAGGTAGAGGTTATATCTACCTTGTCACTGGTTTTGTTAAAAATAGGGGTAAACTCTTCCAGGTTTATTTCAAGTGCCTTTGCCATTACTTCAAGGAAGCGCCCTGTCCCGGCTGCACATTTGTCATTCATAAGAAAGTCAATCGGGTTTCCACCTTCGAGTTTTATGACCTTGCTGTCCTGGCCTCCTATATCTATAACTGTTTTTAAATCAGGAAATGAAGATATTGCTCCCCGCGCGTGGCAGCTTATTTCGGTTATATTCTTGTTGGCAAACGGGATGTTTATCCTGCCATAACCTGTGGCTACTA
>CAZYQD010000034.1:2778-10957 GCA_964649405.1 uncultured Actinomycetota bacterium | reverse complement strand
CCCTTGAAAAGATTGGTAATATAACCTGCAGCTATTTCTATCACTCCTGTATATTCCAATGCGCCTACTACCATAAATAATCCCATAAAAAATAATAATACTTCATAATCTACCTTCAGCAGGATTTTCTCTGCTCTCTTTCCCAGAACAGCCAGCATAAAAAAAGCAGGTATCATAGCCGCAAGAGGAACTTTAAGCGGGATGTGAAGATATTCCTCAATATAAGGATGGGTGATCAAAAAGAAAATCGCCGTTCCAAAAGCAGACAGGGCTATCTTTAACTGTTTCTTGTCTTCAATCGCGCCGGCCGGATCCATCTCTTTTAATTCTTCCCGGCGTATTTCCCCGGAAGAAACAATCGATTTGCGGCTCACAAGATAACAGTAGAGAAGAGCACCAGCCCCGGCAAGTATTGCAATAGGTGCGTTATGAATCAAAAAATCATTAAAATAAAAACCTAGTTTAAGACCCAGGATCACATTGGGCGGATCACCGACCATAGTCGCTGACCCTCCGATATTAGCCATGATCACTTCGGTGATTATTATGGGAGTTGAATCTATCTTCAAGATTTTACATATTTCATAGGTCAGAGTAGCAAAAAAAAGCATTACGGTAACACTATCCATAAAGGCAGAAAGCAGGGCCGTTATAATCGGGAAAAAGATAAATATCTTCCTTGGAGAATAATTCAACCATCTGGCAAGTATAAGAGCCAGGAAGGTAAAAAAACCCGCATCCGATAAAGCCGCCACTATAATGAACATACCAAACAGCAGCCCTATGGTTTCCCAGTTGATGAAGCCTACAGCATCATTTATACCAAAAACACCAAATACAATCAAAAGTAAGGCACCTACAAATGCTACTACGGTTCTATTTACTTTTTCTGTCGCAATAACTACATAAGTCAGTATAAAAATTACTACGGAAACAATAGTGGGGTTCATTCTTTTCCCTTACATTACTTTTTATAATCAACTAAAAATCAGTAAAATCCTACCACCTTAATTTTAAAAAAACAAACTCCAATAAAAACATTTAATACTATAAACTGTTTGAAAAAACAGGATATTAAAGTTGAAGGATCTTTATCGTTTTTTATATCTATGTCTCTATTATGAGAATGCGGTCTTTCTGATTATGATCCTTGTCTATTGCAACTGTCTTTGGACTGATAATATCTTCTGACATTTTTTTCAGCGGGACACTTTTACCCGGATCGGTTTCAAATAAAATAAAACAAGATTCAGGAGATAAATAAGGTTTTATTTTGGAAAGGATCTTTTCATATACCTCGAGACCGGTCTGCCCTGCAAGGAGAGCGGATTTTGGTTCATATTCTTTTATTTCCCTTGGAAGGTTTTTATAATCCTCTTCGGAAATATAGGGAGGGTTAGAAATTACAAGATTAATTTTTTTTTCGTAGCGTTTAAAAAAATCAGAATCTGCCCCCGGTACAATGTCGCATTCCAAAAATTCCATATTTTTGAATTTGGAGCTATCGATAACATTCTTTGCATTATCTTCTGCTATCTCCAGTATTTCAGGACTGTTATCGGTCGCTATAACCCGCCATGATGTATCCGGTATATTCAATTCAGCAGAAATCTCAAAAGCAATACTTATGGAAATAGCGCCGCTTCCTGTTCCTATCTCTAAAATATTGATTTTTCCCATCAGTGGATTATTTTTTAAAAGCTGAAATGTTTTCTCTACGATAAGTTCCGTTTCCGGTCTGGGTATCAACACTCTTGAATCTACATACAATTTTATCTTCCTGAAATATGCTTCTTTCAAGATGTATTGAACAGGAACATGCTGCAGCCTCTTAAGAATATATTTTTTAAATAAGGCAAGTTCCTGTTTATTTAGAACGCGGTTATAATTTAAATATAAGTTTATTCTGCTAAGTTTAAGAATTGAACTGAGAAGCAGTTCTGCAGATAATCTTGGGTGGGGGATTTCTTTACTTTTGAAATAATTTATAGCCCAGTCTAAGATACTTTTTACATTCCATATTTGCAAGTAACCTAGGCCCCTATCTTTTCCATTTTCTTTTCGTTATCGGCACTTTTTAAAGAATCTGCCAGTTGATCCAGATCGCCTTCCAGTATTTCATCAAGCTTATACAGCGTAAGATTTATCCTGTGGTCCGTCACTCTACCCTGAGGATAATTATATGTTCTTATCCTCTCGCTTCTATCCCCCGTACCTATCTGAAGCCTTCTTTTTTCCGTTTGTTCGCTCATCTGCTTTTCTTCTTCTGCTTCTTTGAGTCTTGCTCTCAGGATCTTTAGTGCTTTTTCTTTGTTTTGAAGCTGCGATTTTTCATCCTGACAGGTCACTACCATACCGGTAGGAACGTGAGTAATTCTTACCGCAGAATCCGTAGTATTTACCGATTGTCCTCCTGGGCCGCTGGAACGAAAGACATCTATTCTTAAGTCAGATGGTTCTATTTTGATATCCACTTCCTCGGCCTGCGGGAGCACGGCCACGGTAGCAGTTGAGGTGTGTATTCTTCCCTGGGATTCGGTAGCCGGAACCCTCTGGACCCTGTGTACTCCGGATTCATACTTCATGGTTCCGTAAGCTCCTTCTCCTTCAATCTCGAATATGATTTCTTTAAATCCTCCGATACCAAGTCCACTGGAGCTCAGGACAGAATATTTCCATTTTCGGCTCTCTGCATATCTTGTATATAACCTAAAGAGGACTTCCGCAAATAACGCTGCTTCATCTCCGCCCGCACCGGCTCTTATTTCGACTATGACATTTTTCTTATCATTGGGATCTTTAGGGGTCAGAAGCAACTTTATTTTTTTCTCAAGTTTTTGTTTTTTATCACTGTTTTCCTTAAGTTCATCCCGAAGGAAGCTCTTCATCTCCTCTTCCTTCTCTGCTTCAAGCATTCCTTCTGCTTCTTTGATAGAAGAAAGGACTTCCCTGTATTTACCTGCAACATTTACGAGTTCTTCAATTTCTGCTATCTTTTTTCCATATTCTTTCAGCTTTTCAGGATTATTGGTTATCCCGGGATTCGAAAGCTTTTCGGTAAGTTTTTTATAATTATCCTCATATAATTTTAATTTATCCAGTATTGTTGACATATTTAACCTGTTTCTAATGTTTTTTCGGCTTCCATGACTTTATTAAATGAACTTATTGCCACTTCTATTTGACCAATATCAGGTTCTCTTGTAGTGATTTTTTGGAGTAAGAGCCCGGGATAAAAAAGTATATTGACTATTTTATTCTTGCTGAATTTACCAGCAAGCTTTATAAGTTCATATGAAATACCTGCGATTACCGGTATTAAAAGTATCCTTGAAATTATCCGCCATATTATTGGTTGTTTACCCAAAAAAGCAAATACAAATATTGCTACTATCATAACAATAAATAAAAAGCTTGTTCCGCATCTTACATGTCTTGTACTGTACTTTTTGACTTTTTCAGGTTTCAATTCTTCATTATTTTCATAAGCCTGAATAGTCTTATGTTCCGCACCATGATATTGGAAAATCCTTTTTATATCTCTTAGCTGTGATACTATAAGCATGTATACCAGAAAAAATCCAATCCTGATCAGGCCTTCTATAACATTATAGGCTATTATATTTGAAAAAAATCCGGAAAATGTTCTGCCAATTATCGTCGGAAGTACAAAAAAAACACCTATAGAAAATACCACTGCAATTACTATTGATATGGTCATTTCTTTTCTGGAGAACTTTATCTCTGACCCCGTGGCTTCATTAACCGAATAACTTATAGCTTTGAAACCCAGGGTCATACTTTCAATAAGGGCCATTATTCCGCGAATAAAAAAAAATCCTAATACTTTATGTTTACGGGTCAGGGAATTATCTTTTATAAGTATTGTTGATATGGTCTTATCAGGTCTTCTTACTGCAACAGCCCAGAAGTGCCTGCTGCGCATCATGACACCTTCGAATACTGCCTGTCCACCTACCTGATACTTCTCATTGGTCTCAGGCATTAAAATCACTCGCTTTGGGAGGATTCTCACATTTGAACTTGCCTTCCTGGCATGATCCTCTCAGACAATTCGGACCGGCTTTTTCAAAAACCAATGGAGCAACTTTTTTAACCAGCTTCAGCATTTTCGTTGCCAGTTCCCTGATCTCCCATTGCGCCCTATTGCAGCACCTAACAGTAAAGAAGTGTAGAAGCTCTCTGCCATCCATTGTTACGATTATTTTTGTCTCCGATGCGTTGGGTAGTATATATCTTGCATCTTCGGCTTCGATCCCGCTGGCCAGTAACTCTTTATAGAGGTTATGTATATCTGAAATCATCCCTTCGAACTTCTTTTTGGAATCTTTATCCTTTTCTATGGAAGGCGGGAGAATATATTCAAAGTTATCCTTAAATTTTACATATCTCTGTGATTGCTGATTATATGAAGCAATCCTATGCCTGACAAGCTGATGAGTCAAAGCTCTTGAGACACCTTCAATAGCAAAAGTGAAATTTATATGTTCTGTCGTACTGAGATGACCACTTTTTATTACGAATCTTACTAATTTCTCGACACTCTCGTCGCTAAGTTCATTCATGAGATCATCGACACCAACAGGTGAATAACACAATCTGGCAGCAACCGCTACCATTTTTTCCGGTTCCTGGGTGTATTTGATTAAGTTCACCTTCATAGCAGCACCCTTCTTTATTTTTTGGATTTTACGAGTCTCTTCTTAAATCTCTCAACTCTTCCGCCGGAGTCAACCAGCTTTTGTTTGCCGGTATAAAAGGGGTGACAATTAGAGCATATTTCAACTCTTATCTCTTTTTTTGTTGACCTGGTTTTAAAGGTGTTCCCACAGGAACAGGTAACCGTACAATCAAAATATTCCGGATGTATACCTTTTTTCATATTAGTCAAATCCTTACTATTATTGTTTGATATCTTTTATCTTATATTATTTCAAATGCTAAATATTAGCATAAATATCACAACCCGTAAACACAGCTTCTTAAAATTATGGTGCTAAAAATCCTCAAAAAACCCATACAAAACATGTAATGGGATTTCTATTTATAAACCATGTCACGGTTTATAATTTTTTTTCCTTATCAAAACTGGCATTAATAGCTTTAAGAAAATCATAATTTGATTTCGTATTTTTTATATAGTCTATCAACTGCTCGAGTGCCACTTCGGGTTCTTTTTCATATATTAATCTTCTAAGTTTCCAGACTGTCCTGGCTTCTTCTTTATCCATTAATAATTCTTCTTTTCTGGTTCCTGACCTGGTTATGTCGATTGCAGGGAAAATTCTTTTATCTGCCAGTTTCCGGTCCAGATTGATTTCCATATTACCGGTACCTTTGAATTCCTCGAATATAACATCGTCCATTCTGCTGCCTGTTTCGATCAATGCAGTCGCCAGTATTGTAAGGCTTCCTCCGTTTTCGATATTTCTGGCTGCCCCGAAAAACCTTTTTGGCGGGAACAATGCAGAGGAATCCACTCCGCCGGACAGAACCCTGCCGCTTGCCGGGATCGACAAATTATATGCCCTTGCGAGCCGGGTTATACTGTCAAGGAGTATCAATACATCTTTACCATGTTCCACCAACCTCTTTGCCCGCTGAAGAACAAGTTCGGCAACCTGAATATGGTTGTCCGACGGTTGATCGAATGTGGAACTAATTACTTCTCCTTTTACCGATCTTTCCATATCGGTTACTTCTTCAGGCCTCTCATCGATCAGCAGGACTATAATATTTACTTCGGGATTATTGGTAGAAATGCTATTGGCAAGATCCTTTAGTATAGTTGTCTTACCCGCCTTGGGAGGAGACACGATAAGACCCCTCTGGCCCTTTCCTATGGGTGCGATCAGATCTATTATTCTAGGACTAATGTTATCCGATTCGCTGGTCTCCAGCCTTAACCTGTCCATGGGATATATTGGAGTCAACTTTTCAAATGGTATTCTGCTTCTTATGAACTCCGGATCTTCTCCGTTTACTTTTTCTATTCTGAGTAATGCATTGTATTTTTCACTTTCTTTTGGCGGCCGGACCTGACCATATACTTCATCTCCCTGTCTCAAACGGAATCTTCTTATTTGAGACTGAGAAACATATATATCATGCGATCCTGCAAGATAACCGGTCGTCCTCAGGAAACCATAACCATCCGCTAATATATCGAGTATTCCTTTCATTCTTTCCTTATATAAATCGAATTCCGGTTTTTTCCCGATTTCTCTCTTTCTTTTTTCACCCTTCTCTTCTTCAATCATCTCTTCTTCTATCATTTCTTCTTCTCCGGGTTCTTCCTTTTTCTCTTCTAAAACCGCAACCTCTTCACCGGTCATGGGCTCATTTTCAAACGAAGATTCCATACCATTATTGGATACTTCCTCCAGTATCTTATCCACAAGTTCATCTCTCTTTAACTTAGAAATTCCCTGAATATTTAATTGCCTGGCAATAATTCTTAAGTCAGATAAAACCTTCTTATCCAGAAATTCCCTGTTTAATTCTTCTAATTCAGCCATTAATAAATGCTCCTTTCATGTTTAGGGCTTCTTTACCTAAAATATTTATGACTCCTCGTAATCGTTTTTTTATTTATTCAAAAGACCTTAGATGATTAGTATCATAATAGATCATTACTGAACCTTTATTTTAAGGTCCTGAAATTTATTATTGATTTCTTCAAACTTTCAAATATATTTTAAAAAGGATTTTTGATTTATGTTAGGACAATAGAATGCTTTTATAAATATATGCTTATAAACTAATATCTTTTGAAATCCGAGACATGATTATTTTGGAGAAACCCCTATACCAATGTCGTTATTAATACAAATGAAATTTTCTTTTATAATATATAGACTAAATAGGAAAAAATCAAGTAGAAATTTTTAGTATGTAGAAACACTCTTTGTCTCCTGGCAGAATTAAAAGGTCAAACTTATATTCTTTTATAATGGTGGAAGGCTAAAATATTTTGGCCTTCCACCATTAAATTAGTTACTCCCTATACTTTTGGAAGTTTTTCGAGGGATTCTTTTATCTTTTCTGTAGGATATTCGTAATCTTCAAGATTCCCGTCCAGATAACTATCATATGCTCCAAGATCGAAATGTCCGTGTCCGCTGAAATTAAAGGCTATGACCTTCTTTTCCCCGGTTTCCTTACATTTCAAGGCTTCGTCTATAGCAACCTTTATGGCATGTGCGGTTTCAGGAGCCGGAATGATTCCCTCTGTCTTTGCAAAGGTAACCGCCGCTTCAAATACAGGATTCTGGTGAAGCGCAACTGCCTCAATGACCTTCTCGTTGTAAAGCAGGCTTACCTGGGGCGCCATTCCGTGATATCTGAGTCCTCCCGCATGGATTCCTGCAGGGATAAAATCATGACCCAGAGTATACATTTTTGCAATCGGACCTGTTTTTGCAGTATCGCCATAATCATAAGCAAATGGACCCTTTGTAAGTGATGGGCAGGCAATGGGTTCAACGGCTATGATCCTGATTTTTTTGCCGCTCATTTTATCGGGTATAAAAGGAAAAGCAAACCCGCCAAAGTTACTGCCGCCGCCTACGCAGCCGATTAATATATCGGGATATTCACCAAGTTTTTCAAACTGCTTTTTCGTTTCAAGTCCAACTATCGACTGATGAAGGATTACATGATTGAGTACACTGCCTAGAGAATATTTTGCTTCCCCGCCGCTTTTAACCGCGTCTTCTACGGCCTCACTAATAGCTATACCAAGACTTCCCGGAGAATTGGGATCCTGAGCCAGTATATTCTTTCCGGCATCCGTTAAATTTGAAGGAGAAGCATGAACAGTTGCTCCCCACAGCCTCATCATGCTTTTTCTATATGGTTTTTGATCATAGCTTACCCTGACCATGTAAACCGTACAACCCAGCCCAAAAATATTGCATGCTAATGAAAGCGCGCTTCCCCACTGCCCTGCACCGGTTTCAGTAGCCAGCCTTTTAACTCCTTCTTTCTTGCTATAATAAGCTTGAGCTACAGCAGTATTAGGTTTATGACTTCCTGCCGGGCTGACGCTCTCATTCTTAAAATATATCCTGGCCGGTGTACCAAGATATTTTTCTAATCTTTCAGCCCTTACCAGGGGAGTTGGCCTCCACATCCTGTAAATATTTATAAGCTCTTC
>CAZYQD010000034.1:0-2678 GCA_964649405.1 uncultured Actinomycetota bacterium | reverse complement strand
TGTAGAGACGAGAGGTTGAATTCCCGCGGTGCCACCCTACTTTGTTCTAAATCAATAAACTTATTGATTCCGGAACACACTCAAAATATTTCAGATACTTTTAAATACCCTATCCTCTGGTAACGGAGGAAGCCGGCCTGACTTACTCTCTAATAAAAGATTTGAGCCAGACACCTCACAGACCCATTCAGACACCAGCTTTGCAACCGCATTCTCAGCTTCAGCGGCTCTCTGTATGCTGCATTCAGTGCTTACTATCTCTGGTCACAGGTTTTATTGAAATATTTGATTTTCAAATAAGCTATCAAATATCAGGTTACGAATATTAGCATAATTCTATAATTTTGTCTAATTCATAGAGTTATTTATTTTTTATGATAATAGGACTTCCTACCTCTTTTTCCAGAGCCATCTTATCAGGAACGAGCTGACTTTCTGCAAAATCAATTGCCAGGCTTTTTAAGTCCAGCCTTAAAAGGGGGAAAAGGGGATCATTTTTCTTCAAATAAAATCCATTATTTATAAGAAATTTAAACGGAATCAGGGGACTATTCCAGTACATATCTTCATCTATATCATCATTCAATCTTTTGCCTATTGTTTCTATAGATTCTGCTTTTTCTTTTATCAATTCTTTTTCTATCTCCATGAGCAGCCTTTTACCTATCCCCATACCCCTGTACCGGGGGATGACATGAATACAGCCTAAAAAAGTACTGTCGGAATCAGGCGGATATACATTAAAGCTCCGTAGTTTTGGAAAGAGATAATAATTTCCAGCCAGAATAATCCCTATACACTGCCCTCCGATAAAGGCAGCTTTGATTTTTCCTCCATATTCATTAAAAGCAGCGATTTTTCTTCTATTGTTTTTTTCCCTGACGCTTTTCTCAAACAAGTTACCTTTTAGAAATCCGGTCAGTTCACGAAAGCTTCTTACAGCAAACAATTCTTTAAAAAAAATTGTCATATCCCGGTCAAACCAATAACTGCAATCCAGGCATTTTAAATCTATTTTCTCCAATTTCGTAGAAGATAGATCTTTGATTGTTACATTCAAATCCATGTTTAAAAGAGAAAAAACATTAAATCATATGGTTTAATAATTATAACACTATAAAGAATTGTTTGAACTTTCAAAATCTCTTTTGAACTTTTGGAGTTTTTAATATATATTACTTATTTACAAACATTAAGAGCATCAAGACACCTCCTGGACTGGTTATGAGTAAAAAAATTACATTCGATTATTGGGAACATCTATATTCGAATAGAACCGAATATATGTTTTCCTCTGAAATAAGGGATTTACTTTCACTCTCGGCAAGACCGGATATAATCTCTTTTTCGGGGGGTCTTCCCGAAGTAAGGGCTCTAAGCTTTCAAAGATTAGAGAGATATGTCAAAAGAATCCTTAAAACCAACGGGGACATAAGCCTGCAATATGGCGAGTCTGAAGGATATTATCCGCTTAGAACCAAATTAATCGAAGTAATGAAACTGGAGGGTCTGGATACAGTAGAAGAAGATATAATAACCACAACAGGCGGGCAGCAGGCGCTGGACCTATTGGCTAAAATTTTCATCGATCCCGGTGATATTATAATCACGGAATCACCGGCATATACGGGAGCACTAAACTCATTCAGGTCATATGAGGCAAAAATAATCGGTATACCCCTGGATAAAGATGGAATTGACACCTCTATCCTGGAGAAAAAGTTAAAAGAGCTGGGAGATAAAAAAGCCAGAGTAAAATTCATATATCTTGTGCCTAATTTTTCCAATCCTTCCGGAGTGACTTTGAGTCTCCAGCGCAGAAAAAAGGTCCTAGAGCTTGCCAAAAAATACAATATTTTGATTCTTGAGGACAATCCTTACGGAATGCTCCGATATAAAGACAAGCCTATCCCTACTATAAAGGAGCTTGACAGTAAAGGTGATGACCATACTGTGATCTATATAAGTACGATGTCAAAGCTTTTTGCTCCGGGATTCAGAATAGGATGGATAGTGGCTCCGCACCCCATACTGGAAAAAATAATACTGGGAGTTCAATCCAGCATATTATGTGTGAGCACCTTTTCTCAAAGAATTGCTTACGAATACTTTTCGGACCCATCATGGAGAGATAATATAGATGAATTCATAAAAATATATGCAAAGCGAAGAGATGCTATGATAAATACTCTGGAAGAAAGTTTTCCGGAAGGAACCAGCTGGTCAATCCCAAAAGGAGGTTTCTTCATATGGTTAAAACTTCCTCATTATCTCAATACCAAAGAAATTCTGGCCGATGCTGTCAGAAATAATGTCGCTTTTGTTCCGGGAAGCGCTTTTTATGCTGACGAAAGAGGAATCAACGAGGCCAGGTTAGCATTTTGTACCGAAAACACAGAAAGAATTGAAAAAGGTATTAAGATTTTAGCAGGTATAATAAAAGAGAAAATAAAACTATATAAAAGTTTTAAATAAAAAAATTAAAAAATATCAATAGATAAAAGAGTGATAAAAATGAAAAAAAATATTGCCGTACTTATGGGAGGAAGATCCCTTGAAAGAGAATTCTCGATAAAAAGCGGTCAGAGAGTATCGAATGCTCTAAAAAAACTGGGCCACAAGGTCATAAAGCTGGACATAGACGAATCTATAGTGGACAATTTGAATTCGGAAAAAAT
>CAZYQD010000033.1:0-11096 GCA_964649405.1 uncultured Actinomycetota bacterium | reverse complement strand
GAGTCCCTGAGACGTGCTTTTGCCATTGTAGCTGGTAAAAAAATAAACATATCCCCTCTGCTTTCTAAGGTATTAGCGCTTTCGGATTTTAAAAAGGGTCTTGATCTTATGATGCAGAGAAAAATATACAAGGCTGTTTTCAAGTTATGAACATAACTGTTTTTAACGTTTTTTGAATTAATCTGATTTTAAGAAATACTATGTTTTTGGATGAAGCTAAAATTAATATAAAAGCTGGAAATGGTGGGAATGGCATGGTCACCTTTTTCAAATTAAATAGCGGCGCAAGAAAAATTCCCAGCGGAGGAAGCGGGGGAAAAGGCGGAGATGTAATAATAAAAGCCACAGAGGACCTGAGCACATTATACGGATTTAAAAAGAAAATACATTTTAAAGCCGAAAACGGTATAAACGGGGCATCCAATAACAGAAATGGCAAAGCCGGTATGGATTTGATAATAGAAGTGCCGGTTGGTACGGTTATCAAAGATGAGAGGGGAGAAATGATTTCCGATCTTGATATTCCGGGAGATAAAATTGTCGTTGCGGAAGGCGGAATAGGCGGTAGAGGAAATTCCAGTTTCGTATCCGCAAAAAGAAGATTTCCTGCATTTGCTGAATTGGGGGAAAAGACGGAAGATTTCTGGATAGGTCTGGAACTCAGGCTAGTCGCAGATGTGGCACTGGTCGGATTTCCTAATTCCGGTAAGTCTACTATAATCAGCAGAATATCGTCGGCCAGGCCGAAAATTGCAGATTACCCATTTACTACATTGACTCCAAACCTGGGTGTGGTAACGGTTAATGGTGATAGTTTTGTAGTAACCGACGTCCCGGGACTTATAAAGGGTGCGCATAAAGGAATAGGTCTGGGGGATAAGTTCCTGAGGCATATAACCAGAGCTGCGTTACTGGCAATAGTCCTGGATGGACAGAGGATCATAGATAAAAGCGAAGACATTATCGAAACCTTTGATATTTTAAGAGAGGAATTAAGGCTATATAATATAGACGTATACAAAA
This sequence comes from uncultured Actinomycetota bacterium, assembly GCA_964649405.1. GTDB lineage: Bacteria > Actinomycetota > Humimicrobiia > Humimicrobiales > Humimicrobiaceae > Hydromicrobium. The sequence continues at coordinate 10,073 of CAZYQD010000033.1, read as the reverse complement.
AAGATTATATAGTTTTACTCAATAAGATCGATTTGATAATAGATGATGCCGGACTGGATAAAACAAAAAAAGTCCTGGAGAAAAAGAGCGGTAAAGATGTTTTTTTGATTTCAGCAATTACCGGCAAGGGTCTTGATGGATTGATCTGGAATTTATACGAAAAGGTTGGTGCATACAGGAAAGAAATAAGGAAAGACAGAGATATAGAACTTGAAAGGAGCAAGAGGACCAGGATTTACGGTCCTGGTAAAAGAAGTCCTGAGGTTGAAAAGATCGAAATCGAAAAAAATAATAATGAATATACTGTGAAGAGTAAAAGATTGGAAAGAATGGTGGCCATGACCGACCTGGAAAATGAAGAAGCGCTGGATTATTTAAAAGAGAGACTGAAAAAAATCGGGATTGCTGATACTCTTAAGAAAATGGGTATCAAAGAGGGCAGCACCATAATTATCGGCAGGCTTGTTTTTTCAATGATAGAATGAATTTTATTTAGGGGTAATAAATGGAAGATAGAAAAAAGTATTTGAAAAATATCAAAAGAGTAGTCATAAAGATAGGTTCCAGCAGTCTGACCTCAAAAGCGGGAGGATTGGATAGAACCAGTATGAAGAAATTTGTAGATGAGGCAAGTTCTCTCGTAAGAAGAGGAATGGAAGTGATAATAGTAACCAGTGGAGCCATTGCCGCAGGTCTGGAAAGCTTAAAAATCAAAAAGAAACCTGAAGATATAACTATGCTGCAGGCAGCTGCATCTGTGGGACAGGTGGAACTTATGAGTACTTATAGCGATTTATTTCTTAAAAATAATTTAAAGACGGGCCAGATACTTCTGACACATGAGGACACAACACGGAGAAAACAATATCTAAATATAAAAAATACAATAAAAAATTTGATTGGTTTAAATATTATACCGGTCATCAACGAAAATGACAGTGTAGCTGTCGATGAAATAAAATTTGGTGATAATGATCAGCTTGCTGCTCTAGTCGCTATTCTTGCAGAGGCGGACACTTTAATAATCTTGACCGATATCGATGGAGTTTATGATAGGGATCCAAGGATTTACAGCGGTGCCAGGCTGATTTTATTTATAGACAAAATAAATGAAGATATCGAACGCGCAGCAGGGGGAATAGGATCTACCTATGGCATAGGCGGTATGGAATCTAAAATAAAAGCTGCCAGAATCTGTTCCTTTTCAGGCATAAAGACAATAATCGCAAACAGCAGAAAGAAAAATATTTTAAATGAGATTATTGCCGGTAGTGATGTAGGCACTTTCTTTGCGCCCCAGACTTTAAAAAAAGTAAAAAGCATAAAAAAATGGATAGCATTTGGGAAGAAAACCAGAGGAGCAATAGTAATCGACAAAGGAGCGCAAGAAGCCGTACTGGATAAAGGTAAAAGTATCCTGGCAGTAGGCGTGGTAAGGGTCGACGGTAAATTCAATAAAGGTGATACATTGCAGGTATTTTCGCTTGAAGGCAAGTTGATTGCTAGGGGAATCAGTAGTTTTTCAAGCGAAGATGTGCAAAAAATAAAAGGTAAAAATAAAAAGAAAATCCTGTCAGAATTTGATGATTCTATGTGTGTTGAAGTGATTCACAGGGATGGTCTTGTAGTTTTTAATGAATGATTTTCACCGGCTTTTTTATGTTATAATAACTAGAAACCGGAGGGATTGATGGATGCAATACTGGAAATAGCCAAAAAAGCAAAAGAGAATACAAAGTTTATCTCTAATGCCGGAACCAGAGTAAAAAACAAGATACTGGCCGATATTTCAAAGCATCTCATCGGCGGCGCTGAAGAAATACTAAAAGAAAATGAAAAAGATATGAAGGCATCCGGAGAAAAAGGAGTGTCCGAAAGTTTACTGGACAGGCTGAAGCTGAACAGGGAGCGAATAGAAAAAAAAGCCGAAAGTATAAATAAAATCATTAGATTCGAGGATCCTGTTGGAGAAGTAATTTTTGGGTACAACCTTCCAAATGGTTTGATCCTAAAAAATATAAGGGTGCCTCTGGGAGTCATCGGAATAATATATGAAGCCAGACCTGATGTCACAATAGATGCTTCGGTTCTGTGTATAAAAGCGGGAAATTGTATTATTTTAAGGGGAAGTTCTCATGCACTCAATACAAATAAAAAATTGGTAGAGGTGATGGGCAGAGGTCTGGAGGATAATGATTTACCGAAAAGCATCATACAGATTATCCCGTCTGCAGACAGAGAAGATGCAGTAAGATTGATGCAGCTGCGGCAATATATAGATGTCCTTATTCCAAGAGGCGGAAAGAGCTTGATTGACAGCGTGGTGGAAAATTCCAGAATACCGGTAATCGAGACCGGGATAGGAAATTGCCATGTATATATTGACAGTATGCTGGATGGAATCGGTAAAAATATCATTACCGGTATAGTGGTAAATGCAAAAACACAACGGCCAAGTGTATGCAATGCAGCTGAAAAATTACTGGTACACAAAGATGCAGCCGCAAAAATATTGCCAATAGTACTTAAAAAACTTGAAGAGAAAAATGTAAAGTTGCTTGGATGTCCTGTTACCAGAAAAATTTATCCATCCGTAGAACCGGCTACTGAGAAAGACTGGTATGAAGAATATCTGGATTATAAAATGGCAGTCAAGGTAGTTGACGGCATTGAAGATGCGGTAAGTCATATCAATAAATACGGTTCTCATCATACCGAGACTATAATAACTTCTGACTATGGGAATTCTATTTATTTTACGAATGAAATTGATTCCGCAGCGGTTTTTGTAAATGCTTCTACCAGATTTACGGATGGTGAAGAGTTCGGACTTGGCGCAGAAATCGGAATAAGCACCCAGAGACTTCACTGGAGAGGTCCAATGGGACTGCGACAACTGACCACCAATAAATTTATAGTATTGGGTCAGGGTCAGATAAGGGAATAAATGGGAAAGAATAAAAAATATTATAAAAAAATAGGTATTATGGGGGGTACATTCAACCCTATTCATATTGGTCATCTGGTAACGGCGCAGGAAGCTTTGAGCCAGTTTAATCTGGATATAGTGATTTTTATACCTACCGGAGATCCGCCGCATAAAATTCAAAATGAAATAGCAAGCGCCGAGGACAGGTATATAATGGCTGTAATTGCCACTTCTTCGAACAGCAGTTTTTTTGTTTCGAGAATGGAAATAGACAGAAAGGGCAAGTCATATACAATAGATACTGTCCGTCAGCTCAAGGTAATATATGGCAAGGACTCAATGTTGTATTTTATAACCGGCGCCGATGCTATTTTGGAAATATTGACCTGGAAGAATACCAGTGAGATAGTATCATTAAGCAAATTCATTGCTGCAACCAGACCAGGGTATGATCTATCAAGAATAGATGATTTAAGAAAGAGGCTTTTCGGCAGTATCAAAGCAGCCGATAAAAAGATATATATAATGGAAATACCTGCTCTTTCAATATCTTCAACCGATATTAGAGATAGAATAAGACATGACAGGCCAATAGATTATCTGCTTCCTGAGGGGGTTAGTAAATATATATTAAAAAATGAACTTTATAAAAAGTGATTTTTCCTTAACCGGAAATCAGAAAAAATATCTTGAGGACCTTGCTGGAAAAATTAAAAATATTATGCCTGCTTCATTATACCGGCATTCCATCAATACTCTGGAATTTGCCGGCAGTATTGCAAAAAAATATTTATCCGATAAGGAGTTTTTCAAGCTGTGTATAGCGTGTATCCTTCATGATTACGGCAAAATATTCGGTCGCGAAGAACTCTTAAGGATCGTTAAAGAGGAAAAGCTCGAAGTCAGCGAATTCGAATTAAGTTGTCCGCCGATATTGCACGGTTTCGTCGGCGAATATTTGGTCCGAAAAGATTTCAATATTTCTGACCGGAAGATACTCAAGGCGATTAGATTGCATACGATCGGATATAGCAATATGGATCTTCTGGGTAAGATCTTATTTATAGCCGATAAAATTGAAAAAGACAGAAATTATAATGGAGTAGAAAAGCTCAGAAATCTTGCTATGAAAAATATAAATTTATGCTTATTAGAGGTCTATAAAAATAATATAATATATAATATAAAAGAAGATAAGTTTTTGCATCCTGATACTATAAAGATTTGGAATAATATTTGTGGAGGTATTTAAAATGTCTATCGATGAAGATGAAGATGAGCTTGAGGATGAATATTCCGGTAATAAAGATTTCCATAATATAGATGATGATAAAAAAAGACGCGCATCCGGGGATGACTTCTTCAAGGACGATGACTTTGAATTCGAAGGTTATGAAGATGAAGGCACAGAAGGCGAGGGATTCAGAAGTAAGAGAATAAAGCAGAGAAAGAAGAGAAGAAAGGTAATTTTTAGAATAATTGCCGTATTGTTTATTCTGGTTGTGCTTGCGGCGGGAGCCGTTTTCGGCTACAGGTATATCAAGAACAGATTTTTCTCTGCACCGGAGGAGATAGCGGAAGAAGACAGGATAACCATACCAAGTTCCCTTGAACTGGGGCAGGATATCAATGTTGTCATTGCATGCGCCGGTGAAAATCTGGATGAACCTGAAATGAGTTCTATTGTCTTTTCAAGTTATTACAGCAGTGAAGAGAAATTGATCTCATTATATATCCCCGTAAATACATTGATGGATATTCCCGGGACAGGTGCGGGCTTGATAAGCGACGCAGCGGGAATTGGAGGCATGGAACGTCTCAATGATACACTGGAGAATAACATGGGCCTGGATATGGAAATAGATTATTATATGCTTCTTGATGTCTATAACATAGTGGAAAAACTTGGAGGTCTCAGTATAAATCTTGAAGAGGCAATTACGGTCAAAAACTATGACGATGATTCGACTTTTGATCTTGTACAGGGAGAAAACCTGATTAACGGGACCCAGGCAGTGAGTTTTCTCAAATATTTCAGCGGTATAGAGCAGGATGTCCAGATAGAAGAAATTGTAAAACAGAAGATTTTGCTGGACGCGATAATAGATAAAATTGCCGGTGGGAGTGTAGAGGATTTATCAGCTAACTTGAGTCTTATAAACGATTATATGGATACGGATCTGAACATGGAGGAAAGATTAAAAATATTCTCGACGTTTTCCGGCATGGAACCCGGTAAAAAATTACCCTATGCACTGAGCGTATCAGCGCCTACAGAGCTTGAAGGAATGGGTATCGTCTATATAATGGGGGACATTTCAGAACTTGCTCAGATCTTCAGCGAAGAAGGAACGGCAACAGAGGGAGAAGAAGTTTCCAGTTTTACGGATACGGTAAGGATCACCATATTAAACGGGGCTTTTAAATCTCCGGAAGCCATTGGTCTTGCGGCTAATACTTCCGAAACCTTAAATGGTCTTAAATTCGAGGATGGTAGAAATAAGTATGAAATAGCGGAGGTTAAAAATTCGGACAATACTTATGAAAGTACTCAGATCCTGGTTTATACCCAGGATGAAAACACACTGGCTGCGGCAGACGAAGTCAAGCAGGTGCTGGGGACAGGAGTAATCAATGTAAGGGAAGAGGAAGTGATCGATTCCGATATTGTATTGATTCTGGGGGCAGATTATCTGGCGATAACAACAGGTACAGCAGAAGTTGAAACGGAAGGGCAATTGGTAAAGGTAATTGTTTTGAACGGTGAAGGAACGGCCGGATTGGCTGCAACGGTTACGGATATACTTGAAGATTATTTTAATTCCGAGGAAGAAACTGCAATATTATTGGAACCCAGAAGTGCCGATAATTTTAATTATACCGAAACCGAGATAACAATTTTTACATCCAGGGAAGGAATAAATGAAGTAGCGCAAAGGATACAGGAAAAGCTGGGTGTTGGAGTCATAGGATATTCGGATAACAATGCAGATAATGTGGATATCAGTATAACTCTGGGGAGTGATTACACAAGTCAGTGATAAAAAAAACAGAAAAGACCACCAGTATAAGACAGAAGTCCAAAGATACAATTGAAGCAGTAAAGACAGCGGCCAGAATAGCGGATGAAAAAAAAGCTGACTACATAAAAATTCTGGATATGAGATCGAGACTTGTCATCACTGATTACTTCTTGATAATCAGCGCGAGAAATACAAGATTGACAAGAAGAATAGAAGAAGAAATTCGCCTTAATCTAAAAAATAGTGGTAGGTACCCTCTCCATGTCAGTGGACAATCCGAAGGAAACTGGATATTAATCGATTATGATGATTTTGTAATCCATATTTTTACCGAAGAGCTCAGGGAATATTACCAGCTTGAAAGACTGTGGAGGGATTCTAAAGAAATAAAATGGAACCAGCGTAAATAAAAATTATTGTTTAAGAGGTTGGAAGTTGGAAAAAATATCGGTAAACAAATCTTACGAGCCGAAAGAAATCGAAGAAGAGTTGGCCAAAAAATGGGATATAGAAAAAGTCTATTCTCTTAAGTCGGATAAAAGGGAGCCAAAATATTATGTGCTTGAAATGTTCCCCTATCCTTCCGGAGAACCTCATATGGGTCATGCAAGAAATTATATTATCGGAGACGTGATAGCAAAAGTCCTCTCGAGGAAAGGATATAATATTCTTCACCCTATAGGTTTTGATGCCTTTGGGCTACCGGCGGAAAATGCCGCAATAAAAAACGGTATGCATCCCAGAGAAAGTACCATGGCAAATATCGATAGAATGAGAAAAGCTCTTAAGCGTATAGGGATCAGTTATGATTTTAATGATGAGATAATAACATCCGATCCCGATTATTATAAATGGACCCAATGGTTCTTCCTGCTGTTTTATAAAATGGGCATGGCAGAGAAGAAAGAGGCACCTGTCAACTGGTGTGATTCCTGTCAAACTGTTCTTGCAAATGAGCAGGTCATTTCAGGCAAATGCGAGAGATGCGATAGCATAGTGGGGAAAAGGATACTCTCTCAGTGGTTTTTTAAAATCTCGGCTTATGCGCAGAGACTTCTTGATGATATGAAACTACTCAAGGAAGGATGGCCGGAAAGAGTTCTCTCTATCCAGCGCAACTGGATCGGGAGAAGCGAAGGGGCAATGGTTGATTTTAAACTATCCGGCAGCGAAGATATTTCCATTCCGGTATTTACTACAAGGCCCGACACATTATTTGGAGTCACTTTTTTTATTCTTGCCCCGGAACACCCGCTGGTCGATAAAATTGTAGAAAAAGAAGGCCACAAAAAGGAAATTAAAAAAGTCAAAAACATCATTTCCGGACAGAGCGATATCGAGCGGGGTTCTGCTGAAATCGAAAAAATAGGGTGCTTTACGGGGAGATATGTAATAAATCCTCTGGATGGCCGGGAAATCCCCGTATGGATCGCCAATTACGTCCTGCTTGAATATGGGACCGGAGCAATAATGGCGGTTCCCGCCCATGACGAGAGAGATTATGAATTTGCATCGAAATATGATATTCCCATAATAGAGGTTATATCTCCCGATGGAAAAAATCATCCAAATCTGAGTGCTGCCTACAGTGGGGAAGGAATGATGATAAATTCAGGAAAGTTCAGCGGGGTAGTTTCTGAAAAAGGAAGAAAGGATGTAACTCGCTATCTTGAAGAAAAAGGTATAGGAAGATTTCATGTGAATTATAAATTAAGGGATTGGCTGATTTCGAGACAGAGATACTGGGGCGCGCCAATACCTATTATTTATTGTGATCGGTGTGGTATCGTTCCGGTGCCGGAAAAAGATCTGCCGGTACTGCTTCCTTACGATGTTGATTTTAAACCGAAAGGCCTGTCGCCTCTTTTTTATTGTGATGAATTTGTAAACACTACCTGTCCAGAATGTGGGGGAAAAGCCAGAAGAGAAACAGACACCATGGATACATTTGTATGTTCCTCATGGTATTTTTTAAGATACTGCAGTCCGCATGAAGATAAGGTTGCATTTGACAGCAAAGAAGTGGATTTCTGGATGCCGGTGGACCAGTATATCGGGGGAATAGAACATGCCAGCATGCATCTTATATATGCCAGGTTTTTTATTAAAGTACTTTATGACAGCGGACTCGTAAAATTCAAGGAACCTTTTACAAAATATTTTCCTCACGGCATTGTATATCTGGGTGGCCAGAAGATGTCAAAGTCCAAAGGAAATATAGTAAATCCATCCGAAATTTATAATAAGTATGGAGCTGATACATTAAGATTGTATATACTTTTTATGGGACCTTCAGATAGTCCTGTAGAATGGAGCGGCAGCGGAGTAGAGGGAGCGAATAGATTTCTAAACAGAGTATGGAGACTCGTGATCAAAAATATTGAACTGACAGGAAATATAAGTCCCGCTGACAATAAGAGAGACAGCGCTGAACGTCCGGATAAAGACATCATGGATGAATTCAGGAGTATGAGACCGGGCAAACTTGAAATGGAATTATACAGAAAATTACATAGAACCATTAAAAAGGTAACAAATGACATGCTTGTAAGATTCAATTTTAATACCGCAATCAGCGCTATCATGGAGCTTGTCAATTTGATTTACAAATATCAGGAGGAAGTCCCGGATAGCCAAAAAAACCATTCTCTGATAAAAGAATTGACCCGGAAATTACTTATTCTTCTTTCTCCTATCACACCTTTTATAACTGAAGAGCTGTGGATCAAGGCAGGAAATACTGGAAGTATCCACAGAGTTGAGTGGCCCGGTTATGATGAAAAAATTGCAGCGGAAGAGATGGTTACAATTGTATTACAGGTTAACGGAAAACTGAGGGACAGGATAGACCTTCCTTTGGATACTCCTGAGGAGGAAATTAAAAAATATGCTCTCTCTTCGGAGAAACTAAAAAATTATATCGAAGGCAAAAAGATTTTAAAAGAAATAGTAATACCAAATAAACTCGTAAATATTGTAGTTAAAGATTAAGGTCAAAGAGGCATCCACCTTTATGTTTAATCTTTTTTAGCAAGTCTTTTTTTAAATAGATCTATATGAAGATTGTTTTTATGAACTTTTTATAAGCTCCAATATTGATTTGCAGAATGCAGGAAGATCATCTGGTTTTCTTGACGTCACAATGTTGCCATCCACCACTACTTCCATATCCAGATACTCGCCTCCGGAGTTTTTTAAATCAGTAGCTATTGATATGTAACCGGTAACTTTCTTGCCCTTTATAATATCGGCTTCGACAAGCATCCATCCTCCATGGCAGATTGCCCCGATAACTTTTTGCTGAAGATTCATCTTTTTAACGAGATCGACCATATATTTATTGATCCTCATTTTATCCGGTGCATATCCTCCGGGAATTATCAGTGCGGCTGCATCATCCGGATTGGCTTCGGAAACTGCGAGGTCCGATTTTAAAAAAGTCCCGTATTTTCCCCTGTACAACTTTCCTTTTTCGGGACCTACGACTTTTACTTCATAACCCGCTTCCTGGAATCTATAGTAAGGGTAAATTACTTCTTCATCCCTGTATTCATTTTCTATCAGTAAGAATATTTTTTCTGTCATTTAATTCTCCTACTGTGCAATTTTTCTACCATTGTAACCACAGATTATTTTATCAGGATTTTTCATTATATCCACTATCGTCTTTTTACTGATCCGAAATCCATGCTTATTTAATATTTTTATCTTTTCCAGTGAATATTTACTAAAAACTATTTTATCCACTTTTTTTACTTTATTATTTATTATATATATGCTAAAGTATAAAAGCATATTAGCATAATTAACTAAATTAATATATGAGTTTAATGGACATTAAAGAAAAGATAAGCAGAGCGAGATTCTTTATAGATAAAGTCAGATATAAAAGAGAAAAGCACTTTTATTTTGCGATATTCGGATTGATTTTTTGTCTTGTAGGTTTCTTTACAATAATTTATGTAAACCAGCAGGTAGAAATAAAAAGAAAGGAAAATATTCTTAGAAGTTATTATCCTGAAAACGATATCGAAAGGAGCGTATCAGAAGGAAACGCAGCAGAAACTGATGGAGAGATTGATGGCGAAAAGAAGTTGTACGAAAATGAAGAGAATTCTTCC
>CAZYQD010000032.1:0-11272 GCA_964649405.1 uncultured Actinomycetota bacterium | reverse complement strand
CCATTGAAAATAATATTTAAATCTATAGGAGGGAAAAATGGAGAATTTTACATTTGAAAATACTACTAAAATAATCTTCGGAAAAAATACAGAAAACCAGGTTGGAATTGAGGCTGCTAGACATGGCAGCAGGATTTTATTGCATTATGGCGGTGGGAGTATCAAGAAATATGGACTTTACGACCGGATCTTGAAATCACTAAAAGATGGCGGTCTTGAAATAATTGAATTGGGCGGTGTCCAACCAAATCCAAGGCTGGGTCTCGTTAAAGAAGGAATAGACCTTTGCCGCAGGGAAAAAGTAGATTTCATCCTTGCTGTGGGCGGAGGAAGCGCAATCGATTCAGCCAAGGCAATAGCGGCAGGGATACCTTATGACGGGGATGTCTGGGATTTTTTCACCGGAAAAGTTAGTGTAGAAAAAGCTATCCCGGTGGGTGTGATTCTTACAATTTCTGCTGCCGGCAGCGAATCCAGTTGTAATTCGGTAATAACGAATGAAGAAGGACTGTATAAAAGAGCGATTGGTCGTGACATACTGCGCCCCCGGTTTGCCATATTAAATCCGGAGATAACTTATACTCTTCCTCCTGATCAAACTGCATGCGGAGTTTCGGATATAATGGCACATGTAATGGAGAGATACTTCACCGCTGTTAAGGACGTTGACCTAACAGATAGATTGTGTGAAGCTACTTTAAAGACAGTTATAAACAATGTCTTTATAGTACTCGTAGAACCGAAAAATTATGCGGCACGTGCCGAGATTATGTGGGCAGGCACAATTGCCCATAATGACCTTCTTGGTACCGGAAGAATTGGTGACTGGGCCTCTCATCAAATAGAGCACGAGCTTAGCGGAATGTATGATGTCCCTCATGGTGCCGGACTGTCTACTATTTTCCCGGCATGGATGAAATATGTATATAAAAAGGATCCGGAGAAGTTTGCACAATTTGCAGTAAGGGTGTGGAATGTGGAACCTGATTTCAGGGATGTCGAAAAAACAGCATTGGAAGGGATAAAACGGCTGAAGGATTTCTACAAGGAAATAGGGCTGCCCGTTACCTTAAAGGAGATGAACATCCCTTATGACAGATTGGAAGAAATGGCAGAAAAATGCACAGAAGAGGGACCGAGGGGCAATTTCGTTAAATTGAGCAAGGATGATGTCCTGGAAATATTGATGATGGCAAGATAACCAGTATAAAATAAGTAATTCAGGTTTCCAAACCTCTTTCAGCTAATGGGAAGCTAAAGAGAAGAATAATAGCAAACATAATAAGAATCAGCTCGTATTTTACAAGAGCTTCAATACCAATAATATCTGCGGCTTTTCCTAAAAAAATCATGGTTATGCCGGCAAGTCCCGGACCTAACCCCAGAATCAGAGAAGATGCCAGACTCATATTTCCCGGCATGAGATCCTGGGTCATTCTAATACATAATGGCGCAATTGAAACCAAAAATAATCCCCCTAAAACGAAGAGTATTATTGAGATAATGCCGGAGGTTTTAAAAGTAAAGAAGAAAAGCGGTATGGCCAGAGTAAGGCCAACCTGTATGATTAAGCTGCCTTTTTTATAACGGTCGAAGATAAAACCGGAAACAAGGCCTCCTGCTGCGCCAAGCATTCCAAAAAAGAGCAATATTACCCCGATATTTATAAGGTTTATATTTGCTGCGGTATAATATAAGGGCATAAAAGTCATAAGAGTGATCCACATAATATGTAAAGAATAGGTGGCAAGCATAATTAAGAATAAGCGATACCACTTTTCCTTATTTGCCTTTTTAATTCTTGAAAAAAGATTTTTGATGTTTCCAGTATTATTTTCTTGTGTACGGGGAATTAATTTAAACAGGATAATCACTATAATTAATCCGGGAATCATGGTAAGGGGAGTAAATCTTATATTTAGTTTTTCAACTACTAATATTATTAAAAGTGCACCAAGTGAATTTCCGAAAATTCCTCCAAAACTAATAATAGAACTTCCAAATCCTTTTTTGTTGCCGCCAAAATGGCCGGCAATCGCGGCACTTGCAGGGTGATAAGCCGCTACGCCCAGATTACCTAGAAATAAAAAAGCCAGTAAGAAGAAATAGTTGGGAAGTATTCCAATCAGACTTAAAAATACAGAAGTTATAAGCGGACCGGCAATTATATAATATTTAATGCCCTGGCGATCCGAAAGGTATCCGAAAATAGGAGAGAAGAGACTCTTCGCAATTACGCCTGTAGCAGTAAGAAGCCCAACTTCAAAAAGAGATAGACCAAACTTTAAAGTAAGAACCGGTATGAGACCTATAATGAAACTCTGGTATATATCTGTAATAAAATGACTTCCCGCAGAAAGGTAAATCTGTAATCTATTGAATTGGCTGTTCTTTTTATTCATTTCTTGCCTGATTGTAAATTTTAAAATCTTAATTGGCTACCTGTATTTTGATCTTACCAGCGGGAATAAGAATAACAGCAGAGATGCCAGGATTGGTAATATTAAAACATAATTCATGGTCTTTATTATTCCAATATAATCTGCAATTTTACCGACAAGGATAACAGTTGCCGCTGCAATTCCCCCACTTAATCCCATGACCATAGAAGAGGCCAGACTTATGTTACCCGGAAACATATCCTGTACAACTCTGATACATAAAGGGAGGGTAGAAGCCGCAAAAAAACCTGCCAGTATAAATAAAACTATTGATATATTCAGGGGCACCATAAACATTAAATAAAAAAGTGGAACAGATAAAATCAACCCGGCCTGAATTACAGTTGTCCTTTTTCTTATCCTGTCCGAAAAGTAACCGGCAAAAAGACCTCCTATACCTCCAAACAAAATAAAAGCCAGGACTATATATCCGAAATTTAAAAGTTTTACTCCCTGTTTGGTGAAATACAAAGGCATAAAGGTAAGCATGGATAGAATTGTTAAATCTCTTGAAAAAGAAGTAAATATTATCAGCAAGAGCAGACTCAATTTTGCTTTTTTCAATTTTTTAATTTTTTTAATTAAACCCGCTTCAAACTTCCTAGTTCCACTTAGAAAGATTAATGGATCAGATTTCATAATAACCAGAGCCATAATGATTCCGGGGATAGCAGCCAGAGGGGTAAATTTAAGGCCAAGTTTATTTATGATTAAAATAACAAATAATGAACCAACCGAAAAACCAAGAGTGCCTCCAAAAGATATTATGGAATTCAGCAGACCTTTCCTGCTTCCTCCTACATGACTGGCGGTGGCTGCAGTAGGAGGATGAATAGCGGCAACTCCCAGATTTCCTATGAATAAAAATACCAGAATTAACCAGTAAGCTGGAGATATTCCAAGGGTACTTATAAATATAGCAGCTACCAGAGGTCCCGCAATTAAAAAATACCTTATGCCATATTTATCGGAAAAATACCCGAATAAAGGCTGAGTCAGACTATTGGAAATAAAATTTACCGAAGTCAGTATACTTACCATAAATAGGGAGAGTCCCAGTTTTGCTGTCAGTACCGGAATGAGGCCCACTATAAAACTCGCATAAGTATCGGTTACCATATGTGTACTGAAACTTAAAAAAATTTTGGTTTTGTTAATTCTTCTGCTTAATCTAATCATTTAAATAATAATGAGTGGGTAAAGATTTTGTTTTGCCTTATCAAGGCAGCTTTTTTTAGAATCGACTAATTCCTGAAATAAAAATTCTACACCTTTAAATTAAATGTTCAATAATTATTTTCATGCTAAACTGCACATTAGCCAGTTTTAATTTTTTGATTAATTTTATATAATCAAGTTGGCCGTGCTAGGTGGGGAGCTAGCGGTGCCCTGTAACTCACAATCCGCTATAGTGAGGCTGATCAGCAGATATGAGGCTTATAATAGTAAGGTTTAGCGCTCGTGTAAGTGATGTTGAAGGTCTGGTCTTGTGCGGCGGAAAGTTACAAACCCCGTCAGATCCGAAAGGAAGCAGCGGTAAGTAATATTCTCCGGGTGCCACAAGGAAGCCTGGCTGGAGTCAACTATATGAGTTGCACTTGTTATTATAAGTCGAAATCTGCGGCACGGTCATTTGTTATTATTTATTATACTGTGATTAGATAGTTATAATCTTATGAATTACATTTCATTTTACAGAAAGTGGAGACCGCAGAATTTCGAAGAGATAATCGGCCAGGAATATAATATCAGGACCATAAGGAATGCCATATCCAATAATAGAATATCACACTCCTATATATTTTGCGGTCCCCGAGGCACCGGTAAGACATCTACTGCTCGCATACTTGCAAAGGCCCTGAACTGCACGAAAGGCATCACTCCCGATCCATGCAATAAATGTGAAAATTGCATAAGCATATCCAATGGGTCCAGCGTGGATGTGGTGGAAATCGATGCAGCTTCCAACCGGGGCATAAATGAAATAAGGGAACTCAGGGAAAAAGTAAAGTATTTGCCGAACATCTTAAGAAAAAAAGTTTATATTATCGATGAGGTCCACATGCTTACCACTGAAGCCTTTAATGCCCTGCTCAAAGTTCTGGAGGAACCACCCGAGCATGTAATATTCATAATGGCGACCACTGAACCGAACAAGGTGATCCCCACTATATTATCGAGGTGCCAGAGATTTGATTTCTTTCCCATTCCAATGGATAAAATTAAGGAGAGGCTGCAGAAAATTGCAAAGAAAGAAAAAATAACCATAAACGGTCCGGCTCTTGATTTGATTTCGAAATATGCGGACGGCAGCTTGAGAGATGCCGATGGAATACTGGAGCAGCTGGCAGCGTTTGGTGAGGATAAAATCGAGGTCCAGGACGTAACCTCTCTTCTTGGCGTTATAGATCTGGAACTTCTTTTTGAACTTACGGATATTTTAATCGGAAGAAATTTAACCGGCGGGTTGCTTCTGGTAAATAAGATCAACGGGAGCAATCAAAATTTAAAGGTATTTGTATCCGAGTTTCTGGATCATTTGTATGATTTGTATGTCATCAAGAATTATAACAATCCTTTCGAGATCATAAATTTAAGCGAGGATCATAAGGAAAGGTACCAGGATCAGGCAAGAAAATTACAGAAAGAAGAAATAGAATTTTATATGGAACTTTTTACGGAACTGCTCAAGCAAGTCAAATGGGGTGAAGATTCAAAAGTTTTTTTCAAATCGGCAATAGTCAAAGCTATAAATTTTATAGTACTGGATGAGAAGGAAATAGAAAAGAAAACAAGAATCATTGAAGCTCAGATTGAATCTTTAAAGAAAGAGGTAAGCAGGTTAAGTTCGGCGCAGAAAAGTGTAGCAGTAGAATCAGACGATGAATTAATCAGAGCCGATACGGCCGATACGGATACTTACGAAGATGAAGAAGGTGATTTAGATATCATAAACAGCCAGGAAACCAATAAAATGGTAAACGAGGTTGAAATACAAAGCAAGTAT
The DNA here is from genome assembly GCA_964649405.1 of uncultured Actinomycetota bacterium. Lineage (GTDB taxonomy): Bacteria > Actinomycetota > Humimicrobiia > Humimicrobiales > Humimicrobiaceae > Hydromicrobium. The sequence goes on along the minus strand of CAZYQD010000032.1, from coordinate 5,824 downwards.
ACCGGAGACAAGAAAAAAGAAGATAAGCCAGTTTCGACGGATACCGGAAAAGGGGATACCGTAAAAGGGAAAAAAGAAGATATGGGTCTCATTACCGGTAATATGGATAAAATATCTCAAAATATAAAGAAGAAAAAAATTTCGGTTTATGGAATGTTTGCGGAAGCCAAGCCTGCCAGGATAGAAAATGGTATATTGTATTTCCATCTCGATGAGAAAAAAGAGTGGCACAAGGACCATTTAAACAAAAATATCAATATAGAGTTAATAGCAGGCGTGATAAAAGAAGTAACCGGTAAAGATTTTAGGATTAAATTCGAGCTTGGCAAAAAGAAGAATAAAGCTGATAATCCTGAACATACCGAAGAAAAGGCGAAAGATGTGTTCAATTATTTTGAAGAGAAATTTGATATAAAGGAAAAGGAGTAAAAATTGGGTTTTGATTATGGGAATATGATGAAGCAGGCAAAGATGATGCAGAAAAGGTTGCTGGAAATACAGAACGAGTTAAAAGATATGGTATTCGAAGCTTCCGCAGGTGGAGGTGCAGTAAAAGTAAAGGTGAATGGAGAACAGGAGATCGTGGAAGTAAAAATCAACAAAGATATGGTATCCGCAGGCGATCTGGAGATGATAGAAGACATGGTAATGGTTGCCGCAAATGATGCCATAAAACAATCCAGAGAAGAAGCCAAAAGTAAAATGGCAGGTCTTACCGGAGGGATGAATATACCGGGATTATTTTGATTAATGCATATAATTTTGCCTGTGCGTATAACGAACCTTTATAGAATTTGCTTTGTAACCAAACCAATGTAAAAACTTAGATGGCTTTATATATAAAAAGTGTAGAAAATTTAATAAATGAATTTAAAAAGCTTCCGGGAATAGGTCCCAAATCTGCTAAAAGAATCGTATTCTTCTTGCTTAAACTTTCTCATAATGATATTGCTAAATTATCGGGCAGTATTATCGAAATGAAGGAAAAAGTAAAATTTTGCAGCGTCTGCTATGGTCTGACCGAAGAGGATATTTGTCCCATTTGCAGGGACGGATCCAGGGATAGAAAAAAAATATGCATAGTGGAAGAAGCAAGCGATGTGGCGATTATTGAAAAAACCGGTGAGTACAGGGGACTCTACCACATTTTGGGAGGACTGCTTTCTCCTATAGAAAATATAGGGCCCGACGAAATCAGGGTCCCGGGACTTCTGGAGCGGATAAAAGCCGATCATGTCGAAGAGGTGATAGTTGCATTGAATCCGAATGTGGAAGGCGAAAGTACCGCCGGATATTTAAAAAAGATTTTACTGCCAATGGGTGTCAGGGTCACTAGACTGGCAAGCGGACTTCCTGTCGGGGGAGATCTGGAGTATGCGGATGAGGTTACCATAGGAAGGGCAATAACCGATAGGAGGGAACTCTAATCTTCCCGCATCCCGACTACTTGTAAGTGGTTCTTACTTTATTAAAAAAATAAATTAAATGTGCTATAATTCAATGATTTTGTGTAGCTTCATTACCTCAAATTTAAATATAAAGGAGTAGATCAAATTATGAAAACCATGAAAACCATGGATGGAAATATGGCTGCAGCATATGTGGCATATGCTTTTACTGAAGTGGCGGCTATTTATCCCATTACTCCTTCTTCTCCAATGGGTGAATATGTTGATGAGTGGGCGGCTCATGGCAAAAAGAATATGTTTGGACAGGTGATCAGTGTGAGTGAACTTCAATCCGAAGGAGGTGCCGCAGGAGCCGTGCATGGTTCGCTTGCTGCAGGTTCATTGACATCGACTTTTACTGCGTCTCAGGGGCTTCTTCTTATGGTTCCCAATATGTATAAGATTTCGGGAGAGCTTTTACCAGGTGTATTTCATGTAAGCGCCCGTGCCCTTGCCTCACATGCTCTTTCCATATTTGGCGATCATTCGGATGTGATGGCCGTGAGACAAACAGGTTTTGGGTTGCTTGCTTCCGGTTCGGTGCAGGAAATAATGGATCTTGCAGGAGTGGCTCATCTATGCGCGATTAAATCAAGGGTGCCATTTCTGCACTTCTTTGATGGTTTCAGGACTTCCCATGAAGTTCAAAAAATCGAAGTTATCGAGTACGAGGATTTCAAAAAACTGCTTGATGAGGATGCATTAAAACAGTTCAGACAGAGAGCTTTAAATCCAGAACATCCGGTTACCAGGGGCACTGCCCAGAATCCCGATATATTTTTCCAGGCAAGAGAATCATCAAATAAATTTTACAATAATGTCCCCGGAATAGTCGTGGAGTATATGGATAAGATCAGTAAACTAACCGGCAGGCAGTATAAGCCTTTCAATTATGAAGGGGCAAAAGATGCAGAATATGTGATTGTTGCCATGGGATCGGTCACAGATACAATAGATGAAACTGTCGAGTATCTTAATAAACAGGGTGAAAAGGTAGGAGTTGTCAAGGTCCACCTTTACCGGCCTTTCTCAAATGAATTTTTTCTCAAGTCCGTACCGGATACCGTTAAAAAAATTGCGGTCCTGGATAGGACCAAAGAACCGGGAGCAGCCGGCGAACCACTGTATCTTGATGTAAAGAATGCATTTTTCGAAGTCGGTAACAAGCCGCTTATAGTTGGTGGAAGATACGGACTTGGTTCCAAAGATACCACACCCGGACAGATAAAAGCAGTACTGGACAATTTAAAAACGGCAAATCCCAAAAACGGATTTACAATAGGTATAAACGATGATGTCACGCATTACTCTCTGGACGTTAAAGAAGAGATTGAAACTGCTCCGGAAGGGACGATAAGATGTAAGTTCTGGGGTCTGGGTTCCGATGGTACGGTTGGTGCAAATAAAAATGCCATTAAAATAATCGGTGACAAAACCGATCTCTATGCTCAGGGTTATTTTGCCTATGATTCCAAAAAATCAGGCGGAATTACTATTTCTCACCTGAGATTCGGAAAAAATCCAATACAATCAGCTTATCTTATCACAGATGCAGATTTTGTGGCCTGTCATAATCAGGCTTATGTGGGCCAATATGATTTGCTTAAAGGATTAAAAAATGGAGGAACTTTCCTCCTGAACTGCCAGTGGAGTGTCGAAGAACTTGAAGAGAGACTTCCGGCGGATATGAAGAAATATCTGGCTGCCCGTAGTATAGATTTTTGTATTATCGATGCCACCAGTATCGCAGCAGAAATAGGACTGGGAGGCAGGATAAATATGATCATGCAGGCAGCCTTTTTCAAGCTCGCAAAAGTCATACCCATAGATGATGCGGTTAAATATATGAATGAAGCCATAATGCAGACTTATGGGGCAAAAGGAGAAAAAATTGTCCAGATGAATTATCAGGCAGTGGATAGAGGTATAGAATCACTTAAAAAAGTAGAAATTCCAGTAGGCTGGAAAGATGCCGTTGAAGTAAAGGATATAAAAAAAGCGCAGGAACCTGATTTTATAGAAAATATTTTAAGAGTAATAAACAGGCAGGAAGGCGACAGTATTCCGGTAAGTGCTTTTACAGGGGTCGAGGACGGAACATTTCCGCTGGGGACCGCAGCATACGAGAAAAGGGGTATTGCGGTAAATGTGCCTGAGTGGCTGAAAGAAAATTGTATACAATGTAATCAGTGCTCCTATATTTGTCCTCATGCAGTCATAAGACCTGTCCTGCTTACGGATGACGAAATGAAGAATGCTCCTGAAAAATTCGAAACCATAAAAGCAAAAGGAAAGGGCCTGGATCCGTTTGCATTCAGGATACAGGTAAGCATACTTGATTGCACCGGATGCGGAAATTGTGCAAATATCTGCCCTGCAAAGGAAAAAGCTCTGGTAATGAAACCTATGGATTCACAAAAGGTACAGATCGAAAACTGGGATTTTGCTATGAAGGTTCCGGTCAAAGAAGATGTTGTGCCTGCGGATACGGTAAAGGGAAGTCAGTTCAGAAAACCATTATTCGAATTTTCCGGGGCATGCGCCGGATGCGGAGAAACTCCCTATCCAAAGCTGGCTACACAGCTTTTTGGCGACAGGATGCTTATAGCCAATGCCACAGGATGTTCGTCTATCTGGGGTGGTTCGGCTCCTTCGGCTCCATATACTGTTAACGCAAAAGGGAAAGGACCGGCCTGGGCGAATTCACTTTTTGAAGATAATGCCGAATATGGATATGGTATGGTTCTGGCAATAAAGCAGATGAGAAATAGAATCGAAGAATATATGAAACAGTTATCCGGGATGAATATAGATCCTGCGGTGAAGGAAGCGGCGCTTGAATGGATCACCGGAAAAGAAGATCTGGAATTAAACAGGCAGTCCACCGCAAAAATTTTAAAATTATTCGAGAAAGATCTGGGAGATAAAAAGGCAAATGACCTCAGGGATAAAATACTGGAGCTTAAAGATTACCTCATTAAAAAATCAATATGGGCATTTGGCGGTGACGGCTGGGCTTATGATATAGGATATGGCGGCCTCGATCATGTGCTGGCATCAGGAGAAAATATAAATATACTTGTATTCGATACCGAAGTATATTCCAATACGGGAGGCCAGTCCTCGAAGTCAACTCCAATCGGAGCGGTTGCAAAATTTGCTGCTTCAGGTAAAAAAGTCAAGAAAAAGGATCTGGGACTCATGGCAATAACCTACGGCTATGTTTATGTGACACAGGTTGCGATAGGTGCAAACTACAAACAAACGCTTACAGCATTTCTTGAAGCCGAAAAATATAATGGACCGTCGCTTATAATAGCATATTCTCCATGCATCAATCACGGGATCTATGCAGGAATGGGCTGTTCGATAGAAAGAGAAAAGAAGGCAGTAGAGGCAGGATACTGGCATCTATACCGCTATAATCCGGAACTTAAGAAGGAAGGTGCAAATCCGTTTATGCTGGATTCGAAGGAACCCATGGAATCATTCAAGGAATTCCTGATGGGTGAAATAAGATATGCATCGCTTACCAAGACTTTTCCGGAAATAGCAAAGGACCTGTTTGGCAAAGCGGAAGAACAAGCCAGGGCCAAATATGAAAAATACAGGGCTATGGCAGAGGTGAAATAAGGTAAGTTAAGTTAATTGGTAAGTCAGAATTTAAATTAATTGAAATAGGTGTTAGTGGGTTAAAAATGAGAGGTAAAAGAAACATAATAGTACTTAAATTTGGCGGAACTTCTGTCGGTGATGCAGATAGGATAAAGAAGGTTGCCGATAAGATCATAAGCACCAGTCTTGAAGCAAACAAAGTGGTAGCTGTCGTTTCAGCAATGGGAGATACTACCGACAAATTGGTTGATCTTGCGGGAGAAATATCTTCCGGCCCGTCAAGGCGGGAAATGGATATGCTTTTATCAACAGGAGAGCGGGTGTCAGGTGCTCTTCTGGCTATGGCCATTCAGGAAAAAGGTTATGACTGCATATCTCTCACAGGCGGGCAGGCAGGGATCGTAACAGACGAAGGTTATTCAAATGCCAAAATCTTATATATCAAAACCGACAGGATACTGAAGGAATTAAAAAAAAGCAGGATCGTTATTGTTGCAGGCTTCCAGGGCATTAATATGCGCGGTGATATAACGACACTTGGAAGGGGCGGTTCGGACACAACTGCAGTCGCAATCGCTTCGGCGCTGAAGGCAAAATACTGCGAGATATATACCGACGTGGATGGGGTTTTTTCAACTGATCCCAATGTAGTTTGTGAGGCTGCCAAGCTTGATTCGATCTCATACGACGAGATGTTGGAGCTCGCATCCTGCGGAGCCAAAGTCCTCCACTTAAGAGCGGTAGAATTTGCAAAAAAACAT
>CAZYQD010000031.1:9784-11346 GCA_964649405.1 uncultured Actinomycetota bacterium | reverse complement strand
TCTTCAGGTTTGATATCTATATTTTTGATGATCTCTTTTGCTGTAGCATCTTCTATATCAAAATCAAAAGGAAATATGACTTCATTAATGACTTCTACTTTAATAAATCCTGATTCTTCTATACTATTTATATATTCTTCTTTCATGATAGCTCCGGTAATGCAGCTGCCGCAGGTATCCAGAACATCTATTACCTCATCGGGGAGAAGGAGTTTTTTAAGCAAAACCATATCCGAAATCATAATTCTGCCACCCGGTTTGAGTACTCTGTAGGCTTCATTAAATACTCTTTTTTTGTCAGGGGTGAGGTTAATCACACAATTAGATATAACAAGATCTATAGAATTATCTGCGACAGGAAGATTATCGATTTCTCCAAGTCTGAATTCCACATTTTTGTAATCGCCTTTTAAAACATTTTCCCTTGCTTTATCAAGCATTTCCTGTGTCATATCTACACCGATTACCTTACCCTTTGAGCCTACTTTATTTGCAGCAAGGAAGCAGTCAAATCCGGCACCAGATCCCAGGTCCAATACGATTTCTCCTTCTTTAATCGATGCCAGTGCAATAGGATTTCCACAGCCTAGTCCAAGATTCGATCCTTCCGGGACTTTTTTTATATCCGCATCAGCATATCCGATACTTTTACTGATTTCATCGAATTTATTATTTCCATAGCAGCCGCAGGACGTTTCTATGCTGCAGCAGCTTCTATTTTGCCTGGCTATCCTACCATAGCTTTTTCTTACAATTTTTTTTACATTCTTCTTATCCATTTTTTGACCTCCAATAAATTTTGAGAAATTGTTTGAATTATTTTTGATTCATATAAAATTTTTTATTTTACGATCGGACCAAGAATTTCTGTTACTGCTTCAGAAAGATTTTCAACCTTCATCAGTGAAATGCAGCAGAACTTACCATCTTTATCCATACTTATGACAGCCAGTTTATCTCCTGCTTTAATGCCAGCCTTGTCTCTGATCTCTTTTGGCAGTACCATCTGACCTCTCTCATCGACTGTTACCACCGATTCGACTTTGCAGTAGCTTTTTTTATTTTGTTTAGTCATTTTACCCCTTTGAACCCAAAATTAGATAATACTGAAAAATCAGTATATTCAGTATTATATGATTTGTCAAGAATAAGATTGTAAGAGGATTTTATAAGATTAAAAAATATTTCTTTTTAAAAAAAATATATTTAAAAAAAATTGTATACCAATATAAAAATCCCTACAAGGATAACAATTGAGGCTACACTTTTTTTAAAAATCTTCTCGGGAATTTTTCTTAATATATAAGTTCCGGCTGCAGTCCCAACCAGAACTCCTATTGAGGCAATAAGTATCCATTTACAGATCGATAACATCTCCTCGCCCTGAGTGATTATATAAACCGGTATTCTCGCTACATCAACCATTAGGGCTATACCGGTAGCAGTGGCTACGAATTCTTTTTTCTTTAATTTAAAGCCCAGCATGGCAGCGGATCGAATTCCTCCCTGGTTGCCAACAAGCCCGCCAAAAAAACCTGATATACCTCCTGCTGCCCATAAAG
>CAZYQD010000031.1:8438-9684 GCA_964649405.1 uncultured Actinomycetota bacterium | reverse complement strand
ATCTCATCTTCTATACTTCTGCCGGCTTTAACAGGATGGTCATTTATATAGTATTTTTCGTTATCGCTGTAAACAGGGTACTTCGTTCTTTTGCCATTTTCTTCTTTTACTTCGATGTAATATAGAAATTCTTTTCTCATAATCACGTTCTTTAAAATAAAAAATAATTTCAAAAGTACTTTTTAACTTGATTTTAAAATTATATATCTTCCTTTTTTAAATATAAATATCTGAATAGATGAAGAGAACAGAAGATTTAAAAGAGTATCCAGATTATTCTTTGCCTGGCAGGAGAAAAAAGAAGAAGATTGGCTGATTGAAATGTCAAAGAAAGGATGGCACCTTGATAACACCGGCTTTTTAACTTATGTATTTAGAAAAGGCGAACCAAAAGACATTATATACCGGCTTGATTTTAAAATTATTTACTAATTTATTTTTTGTGTATGCTATCATAACATTATAATTGCCATTTTACCTAAACTTTTTAGAACCGGATTGTTCTATGGAGGTACATGATGACAGCTAATAAAATTAAATCTATAATTTTTACAATTGCTTTGGTAGGTATTATTTTGATTCTTATATCGGCTTGTACGACAACAACCAATGAGGTTTACGATCCACAAATAAATCCATCTGATTTCATAACCGGAGTAGACAATGAATATTTTACTCTGATTCCGGGAAAAACCTTGATCTATGAGGGAAAGACCGATGACGGAACAGAACGAGTCGAGGTTACAACTCTAAATGATACCAGAATAGTTATGGGTATAGAATGCATGATAGTATGGGATCGAGTTTTTTTAAATGATGAACTTGTAGAAGATACAATGGACTGGTTTGCTCAGGACACGGACGGAAATGTATGGTATTTCGGGGAGGATTCTAAAGAAATAAGGGACGGCGAGGTGATAAGTAATGCAGGTTCATGGGAGTCAGGAATAGACAATGCTAAACCCGGAATAATTATGTTAGCCAATCCGGAAATCGGGGATCAATATAGACAGGAATATCTTATAGGTCAGGCAGAAGATATGGGAGAAGTACTCGCTATGGATGAGAAGGTTGAAGTTCCTTATGGAATTTTTGAGAGTTGTCTAAAAACCAGAGATTGGACTCCCCTGGAGAAAAATACTGATGAATACAAATATTATAGTCCGGAGACCGGAGCGGTTATTTTGGAAGTCGGGGTATACAGCGAAGAAAGAGTCGAATTAGTTGATATAAAGAATGAGTAGAA
>CAZYQD010000031.1:2234-8338 GCA_964649405.1 uncultured Actinomycetota bacterium | reverse complement strand
TTTTATAAGAAAATATATAAAGGACCTTAACAAACAAGGCGCCGTAGTGGGATTAAGCGGTGGGATTGATTCCGCACTGGTTCTGAAGTTATGTGTTGAGGCGTTAGGCTATAAGAATGTAATTGCGATCATGCTACCTGAAAGGGACTCCAGCCTAAAAAATATAAATGATGCAAAAAAGTTCGCAAAAGAGCTTGAAGTAAGAATCATTTATAAAAAAATAACCAGGATGCTATCCCTTATAGGTGTGTACAGCCTTTATCCTCCGGCTTTTTTCTTCAGAAAAAGTTTTATAGAAAAATATGTCCGCCAAAAAAGAATAAATTTATCATTAAGACTACAAAAAGATATGTTCCTGGCAAACCTGGAAGGAAACAGCGATAAAGAATTATCAAAAGCATTAGCTTTTTACAGGATCAAACACAGACTTAGAAGCACGATCTTATTTTATTACTCCGAACTTAACAATTATTTACTTGTAGGGTGTGCAAATAAAAGCGAGTGGCTTACAGGATTTTTTGTAAAGTATGGTGACAGTATTGCAGATATAATGCCTATAATATCTTTATATAAAACCCAGGTTTTCAGTTTATCTAAATATCTGCGATTACCGGATTATATATTGGAAAAGGTGCCAAGCCCTGATTTAATACCAGGACTGGTTGATGAAGAAATGCTGGGTATATCATATAAAAAACTTGATTTAATTTTATATTGCTTTGAAAAAGGCTACCCTGCTGATAGAATTATCCAAATTTCAGGTGCAACAGATAAAGAAATAAAAAAAGTATCTCTGTATATGAAAAAATCTGATTATCTAAGGGAATGGCCAATAAGATTATAATAATAGAATTATATTGAAACTCAAAGCTTTAACTGCGCGTATACCATTAAGGATAATAATCATTAGACTCTAAGACTACTTTTTCTTTGCGGGGATAAAATCAAGTGATATAGAATTGACACAGTGCCTCATATCTTTGGAAGTAAAACCTTCTCCCTCGAAAACATGGCCCAGATGACCACCACATTTTGAACATACGATTTCCGTTCTTATTCCGTCTCTGTCTTTAAATCGCTTTACTGCTCCCGGGATCTCGTCATCGAAACTGGGCCACCCGCATCCTGATTTGAACTTATTTTTAGATCTGTATAAAGGTGCGCCGCATTGTCTGCAGACATACATACCCTCTTCGAAGAAATTTTCGTATTTGCCGCTGAATGGCAACTCGGTACCCTTGTCGATTATTACTTTTTTTTCTTGTTCGTTAAGTTGTCTTTTTTTCATTTAAAAAATCTATTTAAATATTTTCCGTTCCCGGATTTATTTAAATCCGATAATATTTCAACATTTCTGGTGTTGAATTATAACAAATAAGAGAAACCGTTTCTACTTACATATGCAGATTCTTTTGACTGCAAATGAAAAAGTAAACCGCTATACTTAGTTTATCTATTTGTTTATAATAACTGACATCTAATAATTATGAAGAATTTAGAAGGTGAATAGATTATGGTAGATTGGAAATGTACCGATTGCGGTTATATTTTTGATGTCAAAGTTGAAAATCCGGAATTCGGTCTGGAACCTCCCTATGAGTTTGAGAACCTGCCTGAAGACTGGACATGCCCCGTATGCGGAGCTTCTAAGTCTGAATTCAAAGTTTGTAAATTAGAAAAACCCTAGTTTGTTGACTTATTTAACGATCCTCAAGAATCTTGAATTTATAGCTACTATTATCGTACTGAGTGACATAAAAACAGCTCCGACCGCCGGGCTCAGAAGAATCCCCAGAGGGAATAAGACTCCTGCCGCCAGAGGTATTGCTATGGCATTATATCCGGTAGCCCAGCCCAGATTCTGCAGCATCTTTCTATAAGTTGCCCTGGACAAACCCAGTATCGATACCGCATCCAGAGGATTGCTCCTCACCAATATTATATCGGCTGTTTCTATAGCCACATCTGTTCCGGCGCCAATAGCTATCCCTATATCTGCCTGAGCAAGTGCCGGCGCATCATTTACGCCGTCACCGGTCATCGCCACAACGAGCCCTCTCGACTGGACCTCTTTTATTTTATTGGACTTATCCTGAGGAAGCACACCGGCAAAATATTCCTCGATTCCTACTTCTTCAGCTACCCATCTTGCCACCTGCTCATTATCTCCTGTTAGCATCATCGGTTTTATATTCATTTCTTTAAGTTTCCTTATTGCTTCTTTTGATTCCTCCCTGACTATATCTGCCAGAGCTATGGCCCCTGTCAGCTGGCTTTCAACCAGTACGAATATAACGGTTTTCCCCTGCCGGTTTAATTTGTTTATTTCGGTGCTGTCCTTAAGTTCTATATTATTTTCCTTCAGATACCCGGGACCTACCACTTTTACTTCTTTTCCATTAACCTTTGCCTGTACACCTTTACCAGTTATGGATTTAAAGCCGGTTACTCCATATCTCTCATCAGTCGATCCGGCAACAGCCCTGGCAATGGGATGCTCCGATTTTTCCTCAAGTGAAGCAGCATATTTTAATATTTCACTGTTTTTAAAACTTCCGGAGAAATTGATTATATCCGTAACTCCGAATTCTCCCCTGGTAAGAGTTCCGGTTTTATCGAATATTATGGCATCTATATTTCGTGCCCTCTCAAAAGCGGTCCTGTTTCTTATAAGAAGGCCGTTCCTGGCTGAAATTGCTGTGGATACGGCTACTACAAGAGGTATTGCAAGGCCGAGAGCATGAGGGCATGCAATAACCATAACTGTAACCGTACGCTCGAGGGAAAAAGCAAGATCCTTTTTTATGATGAGTATCCATATAACAAGAGTGACGATGCCTGCAGATATGGCAATCATCGTTAGCCAGAAGGCTGCCCGGTTTGCCAGATCCTGTGTCCTTGACTTACTTGCCTGCGCTTCCTGCACCAGCTTTATTACTCCGGATATAAAAGAGTCCTCCCCTGTTTTCTTGACTTCGACTGTTACCGAACCTTCACTATTGATAGAGCCGCCGATAACTTCCTTGCCCTTGCTTTTAGAAACCGGTCTGGATTCACCGGTAAGCATAGCTTCATTTACCGAGGTCTCTCCCTCTATTACTATTCCATCTGCCGGGAATTTCTCCCCTGGCTTTACCAGTACCCTATCAGACTTTTTAAGTTCTTCTACGGGTACATCGATAGTTTTCCCCTCTGAAGTGATTCTATGAGCATACTGGGGCATAAGTTTTACCAGTTCCTCCAGTGCCCTCGAAGCCCCCATTACCGATTTCATTTCAATCCAATGACCTAAAAGCATAATATCGACAAGGGTTGCTGTTTCCCAGAAAAAAAACTCGCCCTGCAGGCCAAATACCACGGCACTGCTATAAATATATGCCACGGAAATTGCCAGACCAATCAGGGTCATCATTCCGGGCTGCTTCGACCTCAGTTCATTGTATGCCCCTTTCAGAAATGGCCAGCCGCCATAGAAAAAGATTATTGTGGATAAAGCAAAGAGAACATATTTATCTCCGGAAAATTTTAGGATATCCTCGAGCCTTAAAAATCTCTGTATCAGTTCGGAAAGCAGCAGCACCGGAATGGTTAAGATGGCAGAAATAATAAAGCGCTTTTTAAAGTCGGTCACCATATTCTTGTGATGGTTATGCCCCATATCACTGCGCATACCATGTTTCATACCCTGGTGCTTATCATGCTGCATATGTCCGTGATCCGGTTCCTTCATAATTCACATATTATCATTACGGCTTGATTGCAATATTATTCCATGTCATTTATTTCTACCATATCTATAAAAATACCATGCCAGTTATGGTACCAGACCTGACCGGTATAGCCATTTACGCTCATCATTCCTTCAACTTCACCATTTTCTGTTTCAGTATGAATGGTGTAATATCCATAAAACTTTTCGATATCTTTTCCGGCAGATTCGCCTGTATTTATTTTTGACAGATATTTTCCAGCAATGTCCAGGGCTTCATCTTCATCTATGGACATGTCTATGGAATTCCGGGAAAGCGACATTCTTGAATGCATACCATATTTTAAGTTCCACATCATATTTGGACCATATTCTGGAAAGATGACCCCACTGCTTTTATCTACAAGCAGCTCTATTGCTCCAATACCCGTATCTTCTTCTATAAGTTCGATATAGAAATTTTGAGAAAATTCCATAATTTCGGATATTTTCAGGTTGGATAAATTGTTTTCCTCAAGATATTTTTCTGTCAGGTTCTCTACTTCATCAAAATCCAGATTTATGTTCTCCTGGTTTCTAAATAGATTCCTGAACATATGACCCATTCCGATTCCGGGATTATTCTGCGTGGTGTCCCAGTTTACAATGGGCAAAGTTATCGCAAGTCCAAGAATTCCGATTACTATGAGTATTATTGAAGATATAAAAATTTTTCTTAAATTTTTCATTTTAACTTATATCCCTCTTCATTCTCTCGAACTCTTCTTTGCTTATTTCACCTCTGGCATATCTTTCTTCCAATATATCAATCGCTTTACCTTTACGGGAAAGATCCTTCCCAGCATAGTTTACTCTTCTGATAATCCATACAATTAATAATATTATTCCGGTAATCAATAAAGCCCAGAAAATAAACATGAAAATCATCCCTATAATGCCCCAGCCTCCAAAAATTCCACTCATCATATATGGCCACATCATGATTAAAATCACTCCTTCCTTTATAATTACATTTCACTTAGATTAGTAATATTATAAAATACTATAAATCATTAGAGTAATGATTACCACAGACCTTTTATCAGTTTTTTCCTGTGCTTATGGTCAGTATCAATCCACTTTTTCAGTATTTTTAGACTTTTTTTATACTATTCAATCAGCCAGTAAAAAACCTGTACTTTTTTTATTATAATTCCATACTTTTAGCGGTTACGGTGCTGGATTTGAATATATATAATTGCTCTACATTACTAAAATTAATGTCCAAAAGAAATATTCTTAATATAGACCAGGAGGATCAAGATGGAATCAACAATGACTTTAGACTTTCTTAATGACGGAAATCTGCTCTGGGGATCAACAATAATCGCATTGATTTTGCTATTCATACTTGCAATAGTATTGCTGGTAGGATGGAAGGTGAACAATAAAAGTCCTGAAAGTGTGAAGGAACCGGTTTCGATTTTAAAAGAAGAATATCAGAAAGAAAACTTCCCAGAGAAAGAATATATAAATATTAAAAAAGTCAGTTAGTATACTTTAATTAAATTACAAAAAGACTGCAACAGCCAACGACTATCTTATAAATCTATCTTTAAAAATATTAAATAATGGAGTAAAAAATAAACGTGTTTTTACTAGCTGTGCGATAATATTATAAGTAAAATAAAAAATGAAGAATCAAGATTCTTCAGTATGCTTACATTATCATAATTACAATGTTTAGGGATTTTAAAATGAAAAAAATAAAATTTCAATTTTTTCTTGTGACAATACTGATTTTCTCTATAATCCTGGTAACAGGATGCAATCTATTAGGTAATGGAGATGTTCCGGATGAGATAAATGGAGGGGGAGAGGCAAATGGAGAAGAAGAGGTGTCTGAGGAGGAAAATAACGGACAGAGTACAGAGACTCCACCAGTTGAAAATGATAAATCACAGGAAATAAGAGATGAATTTGATCTGCTTGAGCAAACAGCCGAAAATATCGAAGAAATCTTTAATTTTATTGATGAACATATAATGGACAGCAACCCTGATCTAGCCTCCGATATGGTCTATGCGGTTATTAGACTATGCGAGGATTATAAGTTTGAGTTTACTGATAAATTTACCGATCAGGAAGTTCAGGACACGATTTATGAACTATCGGCTTCGCTTGAAGAATTTGATCTGGATATGCTTAGAAATACCGATAATGAAAAAGTTAAAGCAATCATAGAAGAAGCCATAAGTAAGAAATATAAAATAATGTCAGTAGAAGGCTTTATTATGCCTCTTGTGGATTATCAGGCTTATGATATATACAGGCAATATCTGACCCAGGAAATGAATGATTACCTTGATATAAAACTTGATGAATCAAACAGGCCTTCCGTGCTGGATGCAGGGAT
>CAZYQD010000031.1:0-2134 GCA_964649405.1 uncultured Actinomycetota bacterium | reverse complement strand
ACCTTGATATAAAACTTGATGAATCAAACAGGCCTTCCGTGCTGGATGCAGGGATTGTGATACCTGTGGATGATTTTATTCAGCGAATCTTAAAATCCATTAAATATCTGGAAAACTACCCGGATTCTCCGAGGTTTGATGAAGTAAAAAATTTCAATGATGGAAGGATCTATGTGTATCTCAGCGGTATTGATAATAATCCTGTATTTGATATAGACCTAAAGATCATACCGGAGAAGCTAGCCGAGTTTCAGGAAATGTTAACAAAATACTCCGATACCAGATTTGGAGAAATACTCGGTGCTTATCTGGATCTGCTGGAACAGGAAGATTATATACGTACACAAAATATTGAGGATTTTTTAAATAATGTTAGTTCCATTTGATATTATTTAATATTTTAGAAAAGGGGTAATGCTGCCTCTTTTTTTCGTCTGAAGAGATACTCTTATTTTAACTAGTATTTCCGGTAAGATTACATTAATAATGAAGAATTAATTATAATACGTTTAAGAAACAATTCTAGAAGTGGGTAAGGGATAAAGAATGAATAATAAATTATCTGTATTTAAACAAATAATTGTAGGGATCCTGATAATTGCAATGCTCGCGCTACTAGTTTTTTCTGGCTGTAAACCAGAACAGGAGGTAGATAATAATGGATCCGGTACCGAGGAAGAACCAGGTGAGGAAGAACCTGGCAATGGACCCGGCACTGAGGAACCAGGGGAAGAACAGGGTGCTGACGACGAAAATATCATCAACGCATTCAATGAGCTGCTGGATGAAGAAGCAAGGTCACATCAGCTTATTTCTTTTATCGATGAGAATATGACAGAGATTTCACCCGAGGGATTCGATATCTTGCTGGAAAAATTAGAAATGGTTCAAAAAGAAGATATCCAATATTACACGGACCTATTATTTGAAGATGACTGGCAGAACAGGCTTAACGCCATCTTTAACCGGGATATCGAGTCAAAAGACCTTGCAGATATCGAAGACATACAGCTAAAAGATTTAATGACAGAAATTTTCCAGGGCGGATTTAAACTCGTGGCTCTTGAAGGGTCATTTTATCCATATATCGATTATGAATTTTTTAAAAGGTATGCAGAATATCTAAGCCAAATGTACTTTGATTATATTAATGTTATGACTCTGGAATCAAATAAAATATCTTCCAGGGATGCGGCACTTACTATCTCCTGGGATGAACTTGCTTTAAGATTAATAAATTGTGAGGAATTTTTACTGAATTATCCTGATGAGACAATCAGAAAGAGAGCCGTAGGGGATCTTTATATGAGATACCTTGTATCCTATATAGTCGGGCAAAACAATACTCCGTCTCGTAGTTATGAAAATAATATTGTATATCCTGAAGTTCTGGAGAGTTATGATAAATTGATTTTAGAATATCCCGATCATATAACTGCCGATCTTATAAGGTCGTACCAGGAGATATTAGCGGAGACAGACAATACTATAAATGATTCTGTTTTTGAAGAGATAGATGGAATCTATAGAGAAGCCGTTCTTTCCTTTGAACTTGATTCGCCTCCACTTTTACTGGAAGGTATTAAAAATACATATTACCAGACCCCTCTTTCGAAAAATGGTTATGTAGTTTTAATAAACGGAGAATTCCTGGAAGAAGATGATACTGACCAGGTAAATAATGTTCTTATAAAACTGAGTGTTTTTTTTGCTTTTGGAGATTTTGATGGCGATGGCATAAATGATGCAGCAGCGATTTTGACATCTTCCAAGCATAATGAGGCAACTACCTTTTCCCTGACTTTGAATCTGAACAGGTATTTTTATTTTCAAAATATACCAGATGTAATAATCGGCAACAGCACCGAGATAGAAATCAAGGGTATTGAAATAGAAGAAAACCGGATTTCTATTAATATAATTTCAGGCGGTGCTGAAGAAACACTTATATTCGGAGTTGAAGATAATCAATTTATTGAACAATAACAAATCTCTCCAACAAATGAAATGGAGGTTATAAAATGAGACCATTATGGCAGGGCGCTATAAGTTTTGGGCTTATACTGATACCGGTAAAAATGTATAAAGCTACCAAAGAGAGAAATCTCGATTTTCACCTTGTGAGAGAAGGCGA
>CAZYQD010000030.1:9037-11387 GCA_964649405.1 uncultured Actinomycetota bacterium | reverse complement strand
ATTTATACATATATATTGAATATTATAATTATACTTATATTAAGTATTACAACCTTTATTTTTAATAACTAGTTTTTATGCTAATATCTTCGCATTAATTATAAAAGTATAAAGAATGTATACATACAGAAAGAAATATAGACTTGATCCAGGATCGATATTTTTTATAGTCTTATTTATATTAACAGTCATAGGCATGGGTTACCTTGGCTATTTGGATAAGGGGAGATTCTGGGACCTACTGCCATTTGTCAGCATACCTGCAATAATAATAAGTCTTGTACTTATAATATTCAATTTCATAAGAAGAACCAGAGGCAGCACCTTTTTTATTTTTTTCTTTATACTTTTTGTTACAGGGTTGGTCCTATCGAATGTTTTCGGCCCAACCACTCTGAGCTATAAAGCTGAAAAAAGTCTTAACAATAAGAATTATCAGGAGTCAATAGGCTATTATAAAACACTGCTGAATAATTACCCTAACAGCAGACTTTCAGCCAATGCGCTTAAAGATATTTCATTTGCCTACTATTCGAACAATGATTACCTGGAGGCAATCGATAGTTTTAAAAAAGCAATAGATTCGGAAATTTTTACTGACGGGAATCTTGAAATAAAGAATATCCTGGTTGAGTGCCATATAAAATTGGCGCAGGATTATTTTGAAAAAAAAGAATATGGGAAATCTGCTGATAGCTATCTTGATGCTGTGGAGGTACTTGAAGAAATCAAGATAAACTTCCCTGCCACTAATGATGCTTTTGTAGCCATATATAAAATACCGGAATATTTATATAGCGCTGCGCTGAATTTTAATAGAGCGCAGGACTGGAGTAAATCCATAGAAGCGCTGGATTGTTTGATAAGTGACTATAATGATAGTGAATATTTTGATGATGCAGACTATCTTTTAAAAGAGGTTTATATAAGAAAAGCAGCCGAACTTATAGAAAACCACGAATATAGAGAAGGTGTCGAAACATTTTTAAATATCCTAAATTCCGATAGCATAAGTTATGATTACAATGACATAAGCGATTATGAAAAGAGGAGAGTATTTTTAAATATACCACCAGGTATCCTTGAGGATATTGCGGTAGATAATTACAATTCTGGAAATTATAAAAAATCATCATTTTTATGCGAAACAATCATCGATTATTATCCTCAGATAGAAGTGGAGATTAACTCTTTACTGATCGATTCGAAATTAAACCTGGTATCTTCTTCGGCTTATAATCCATTGGAACAACCCGACCCAGAGCGTAAATTCTGGGGCCCCGGAAAAAGTGTGCTTATAATCGAAAACAACAGCGGATTTGATCTTACCATATATCTAAAAGGAACCGAATATAAAATCATAAGAGTGGAACAAAATTCCACGATTGAAATAGAGATAAGCGCCGGTACATATGAGGTTGTTTCAGAATCAAGCGATCCGGATAGTCTTCCTTACTACGGTAACCTGACATATGAGGAAGGCCAGAAATACAGAGATGAATATACAACAACTTAAAGGAATATTATTTTATTCTTCTCATGTTATCGTTAATCAACATCTTAAAATTTTTATCCAGAAATCCTTTGACCATATCGAAATCTTTTTTTCGGTCGATATTGCAGTTTACTTCCAAACCAATCAGTAATTTATTGAAATTCTCAGAAGCAGATTTTACCTGTTCTTCTGTCTTCTTCTCATCGTTATCCTTTAGGTCCCTTACAATTTTATCTACAACAATATTAAAATTGTCATAATCTGTTTTAAGCGCTCCGGTAAAAACCGCTTTCTGCCAGAACCATTTCCCGCTATTTTTTTTGTTATATAAATTTAGAAGACCAAACAAATATTCCAGATCAATATTTTTGAATTGGCAGATTTTATCCAGTATATACATTCTTTTAGTAATATACGGTAACCTTTTCAGTCTTTTTAGGTCCATTATATTTATGTCCTTTTTATTTCCTATCTTTTAATATTTAAAATTTTATCTGTGTGTTTTTATATAGAATCTGAGTGGTCTTTCTTTTCCTTTTTTTATACCTATCCTGCCGGTCACCATTATTTTACCATTATTGCTTCCTGTCTTATAATCAAATATGTAAATATTATTTTCCCCCTTTACAATATCAGCGCCGTTATCCTTTATATCAATACCCAGAGCTATGGTCAGTTTACCGGGACCATCTGTAAGTCTGACATCCAGATTCCTCCTTTTCTTCATAAAATCGATTCCCCATACAGGCGACAGTGCTCTTATTAAAACAGCACCGGGCCTGTCTTCTTTTTCTGTAACAATGTTCAGCAGATTATACATACCATAACATAGATAGACATATGCGATGCCGGGTT
>CAZYQD010000030.1:7589-8937 GCA_964649405.1 uncultured Actinomycetota bacterium | reverse complement strand
TTTAAAAACTTTTTGGTTGAAATAGAAAAAAAAATTTTGTATATTACATAACAATATTGCTAAAGAAAAACGGAAAGGACCCTAATGGAAGTAAAAATTGATAAAGATCTCTGTACCGGATGCGGTTTGTGTGAAGAAACATGCCCGGATATTTTTAAATTGAACGAGGATGAAGATGTGGCAGAAGTTATAAAAACCGATTACGAAGAAAATGATGAAGAATGCATCGAAGAGGCTGTGGAAAGCTGCCCAACAGAAGCAATATCAGCTGATTGATCTTTAACTAAATAAAACAAAATATATTAAAAGATAATCCATATTAAAAAATAGTCCTGTCTTTTTTGACAGGACTATTTTTATTTCTTTTATCGATCACTGTTATCTTGATCGATTCTATTTAAAATCAATATGTAAGACCGAAACCAAATGGGAAAAGAGAACCCTGCGAACCATCTGTATCATTGATAGGTATCTGGTCCATTGAACTGGGCCATGTGTAAGATAGTCTTCCCGTAGGCGCATAATCACCAAAAATTACATCTGCAATTCCCTGACCTTCGGTTCCGGGAAAACCTTTTAAATTTAAAACCGAATATAATAAAAGAATTAATGATGAAAATTAGAATAATCCAGACATTTCTTATCAAACCATTCTTATCTCAGATACTTTATCCTTTACTTTCCTGATATATTCTGCCGGATTATCGGAGCCATAGATTGCAGTGCCCATAACGAGTATATTTGCTCCTGCTTTTACGACAATTGGAGCAGTATCCATATTGATTCCGCCATCTACCTGGATATCAATATTTTTCTTTAAATTAGAGTCCATGATTATTTGTCTTAACTTCGTGATTTTATTGATCATAGCAGGTATGAATTCCTGACCGCCAAATCCGGGGTTAACAGTCATAATAAGCACCATATCCACGAGTCCCAGTATATTTTCTGCAAAGCACAATGGTGTCGAAGGATTAAAAGCAATTGCTGCTTTCTTACCTGCTTGCTTTATATAGTTCAAAGTACGATCAAGATGAGGACACTCTTCAACGTGAACATTTATCAGATCGGCTCCGCTTTTTATAAAATCATCAAGGAGCCGGTCAGGTTTTTTGATCATTAAATGTACATCCAGAAAAAGCCTGGTATTACTTCTCAAACATTCTATTATTGGAGGACCAATAGTTATATTTGGGACGAAATTTCCATCCATAACATCTATATGAAGCATATCTATCCCTGCTTTTTCTACTTTTTCTATTTCGCCTGCAAGATTTGCAAAATTGCTATTAAGAATAGATGCAGCTATTTTTATTTTATTATCTTTATTTCCCATAATTTTTTGAAT
>CAZYQD010000030.1:0-7489 GCA_964649405.1 uncultured Actinomycetota bacterium | reverse complement strand
GTCATAAAAGGAACTCCACTTATAATCGGCTTTCCTATTTTTGGTGGAAGCTGAGTCATGCTTATAACCAGGTCTATATCTTTACACCGGTAATCTATATCCGATACCATACATTCCATTATTTCGAATTCGATTTGATTTTTACTTAAGAATTTTTTGATCTCATCAGTAATCTTTGAACATGTCGCAACTCCTGCCCTTGAAGCACAGAGTATCTTTACTTTTTTGTTTTTCTTACCGTCTTTATGAATTACTGTATTTTCCATTTTATTTAAATTATAAACCCGGTACCAAAATATATATTCTAGTACTCGAACTTAAAAAAGTATATTAAAAATAAGCCTTATTGTAAATATTTCCCGTTCATACCATATTTTCACCCAGGGATAATTTTAAAAAAAGGGCTTGGCATTCCAGAACATTTTTAGTATATTTTACATATTATTTCTGGTTTTTTGAAAATTTAATGCTTGAATAAATTTTCAAGGATAGGTGAAACCCCTTACCGGCGGTCAGAGTCCGCAACCCTGCGTAAAACAGGTTGATTTAGTGAAATTCTAAAACCGACAGTCAAAGTCTGGATGGGAGAAAATTTTTTGACTTTTTTTAAATATTAAGCCATGGATTTTCTCCATGGTTTTTTATTTTATCGGTATGTTGAAAACCAGGTATTTTAAAATATGCACAATCTAAAATATGAATGAGTTAAATAAGATAAAAACTGTTTTCAGCAAAGAAGACATAAAGTATATGAGACTTGCTATAAAACTTGCAGGGAAAGGAAGAGGAAAAACAAATCCCAACCCCATGGTCGGTGCGGTTATTGTAAAAGATGACAGGGTCATATCACAAGGTTACCATAAACAGGTGGGGCTTGCCCATGCCGAAATAGAAGCCATAAATAACTCTACAGAGTCCCCGGAGAATTCTACAATGTATGTAACGCTGGAACCCTGTACATTGCATGGTAAGACATTACCCTGCGTCAATGAGATCGTAAAGCACAAGTTTAAAAAAATAATCATCGGAAGTATCGATCCAAATCCCAGGGTGAACGGGAGAGGAATAGAATTTTTAAGAACGGCCGGAATAAATGTAGAAAGCGGACTTCTTGAAGATAAGATAAAACTTCAGAATGAAGTATTTTTCAAACAAATCAAGGCAAAGATGCCCTTTGTCTGCTGCA
The DNA here is from genome assembly GCA_964649405.1 of uncultured Actinomycetota bacterium. Taxonomy (GTDB): domain Bacteria; phylum Actinomycetota; class Humimicrobiia; order Humimicrobiales; family Humimicrobiaceae; genus Hydromicrobium. The sequence goes on along the minus strand of CAZYQD010000030.1, from coordinate 6,303 downwards.
AGATCGCTTCCAGCATAGACGGTAAACTGGCGACAAGATCTTCTGATTCCAAATGGATAACTTCGGAAAGATCCAGAAAGCAGGTACAGTATTTACGGAAGGAATACGGCTGTATTTTAACCGGGATAAATACTGTTTTAAATGACGATCCTTATCTTATTCCACGAAAAATTTCCGGGAATGCTTCTAAAACTATTTATAATACCTCAAGCGGAAAATTCTACAGGGTTATCCTCGACAGTGATTTAAAAATCGCTCTGCGTCCCGATATCAATATTATAAAAACTTCCGGTCTGGCAAAAACAATTGTCTTTACAGACAATAAAAAGGATTCCGGATTTCAAAAAAGAGTCAGGGAATTACAGAAAAACAATATCGATGTACTTACAGTCGGTAAAGAGCCTTCAGGAGGAGTCGGTCTGGATATCCTTAAGATACTGAAAATCCTCTACCGGAAGTACGAAATAACTTCGATGCTTCTGGAATGCGGCCCTGCCCTGCTTGGTTCTTTTTTAAAGAGAGGGCTGATCGACAAGTTCATCTTTTTTTTCGCTCCCAGAATTATAGGCGGGGACAGCGATTATGATATGTTTGCAAGTCTGGAAATAAACAAGATAAAAGATTCCATAAATTTGAAATTCGAAAATGTAAAAAGGATTGGAAATGATATCGTTATTACTGCATATCCTTTAAAAAAACAAAAAGCATAGATAATGGAGCTACCATGTTCACCGGTATCATAAAAGAAACAGGCATAATAAGAAAAATAAAGAATAGAAACGGAAATATCGAAATCGAAATCCAATGCCAAAAAATTTTAAATGGTCTGATTATCGGTGATTCGATATCGATAAGCGGAGTTTGCCTCACGGTAACCGATTTCGATAACGAAGCCTTCAGGTGTGATGTATCTTTCAATACTCTGAATTCCACTTCGTTCAAGCATCTTAGAACCGGAGACACAGTCAACCTTGAGAGTTCACTGACTCCATCAGATAAATTAGGGGGACACTTTGTTCACGGACATGTGGATTGCGCGGTCAAAATCTTAAAACTCTCTGCAGTGGGCGATTCTCATCTTATTAACCTGGAACTTCCTCGTGGTATTCGTGATTTTGTGACATTAAAAGGTTCCATAACTATCGACGGGATAAGCCTTACTATCTCCGGTGTAGAAACCGATAACTTCAGTGCGGTTATTATTCCATACACTTACAAAAATACGAACTTAATACAAAAAAATCCGGGGGATTTAGTAAACGTAGAAGTGGATATGCTTGCCCGTTATATTGTAAACTTTCTGCGGTCAGAAAAATCGATAAATCCTGATTCTCAGGAATTAAAGAATAAAGAATTTAAGGAGAAACTGAAAAAATATGGATTCACAAATCAGGAATAGTAAAAACAGAAAAATGAAAAAAAAATTGATTGAGAAAATTGCCGAAGTCAGTCTCCCTACCAGGTGGGGTGAATTCAAGGCCATTACTTATGAGTCCCTTATCAAGCCCGAATTTCACATTGCATTCGTAAAAGGAGAGGTGAGGGATAAAAAAGACGTTCTTGTAAGGGTACATTCGCAATGTCTCACCGGAGATACTTTCGGATCTATGAGATGTGACTGCGGTGAGCAACTGGATAGGGCATTTAAAAAAATAAACGAAAATGGTTCTGGTGTGATCCTTTATATGTCACAGGAAGGAAGAGGAATAGGATTTTGTAATAAAATGAGAGCTTATGAACTTCAGGAAAAAGGTCTTGATACGGTTGAAGCCAATCTCCGGCTTGGATTCGATGCAGATTTAAGAGATTACAGCGTGGGCGCACAGATACTTTCTGATCTTGGGCTTTCCACAATACACCTTATGACAAATAATCCAAAAAAAATCGTGGGCCTTGAAGAGTACGGACTAAAAATAACCAAAAGGATACCGTTGTCTATACCTCCAAACAAGAATAATAAAAAATACTTATCTACCAAAAAAAATAAATTAAATCATATGCTATGACCAATAGAAAGAAAGGATAAAACAATGAAAAAATATGAAGGTAAACTGGATGCAAAAAAACTCAAATTTGGAATAGTGGTAAGCAGGTACAATGATTTTATAACTTCGAAGCTCCTGGATGGGGCTCTGGACTGTCTGCACAGACACTTATGCGAGGATAACAACATCAGTGTAGCCTGGGTTCCCGGAGCATTTGAGATCCCGTCGGTTGTAAAGTTAATGGCGCAGTCAAAAAAATATAATGCTATTATATGTCTGGGTGCAGTAATAAAGGGAGATTCATCACATAATCAATATATCGCCGGTGAGACCATCAAAGGTGTGGCAAAAATAAGCCTCGACTCGAATATTCCTGTTGCCTTTGGAGTTATAACCCCTGACAGCCTGGAACAGGCTATCGAAAGAGCCGGTACCAAAAGAGGGAACAAGGGATGGGAAGCAGCGCTGAGCGCAATAGAGATGGCTAACCTTTTTATAGAGATGAAACCTTAGGCTGGTCAATTTACCCAATTTTTTATTTCAAGTTGCAGTAAATATTTTTATAAGATACTTTATGTTTCCGGTTGGCTTTTAAATTTTTCCGGATAACAGGCTTTCATGGTGGCGAAAATAGATTCTTTCAGACCTCCTCTTCCGTATCCTAGCTTTTCTGCGGTACCGGAGGGGTCAAAGAATAAATCATGGGTTAAAATATCCCGCATTAGATATCTGGCATCAAGACCCCCTTCCAGGCCTTTTCTTTTCCAGCCCATGTTTATTAAAATGCCTGCCAGTACTGCCACAAACCTTGGAATATTTATTATTTTTTTACTCATTCCCAGGGCAGACATCATTATTTCTAGCATCTCATTAAATGAATGGTTTTCATCACCGACTGGATACCGCTTACCATGTTTGCCGTGTTCCAGGCATCCTATAATTGCTTCGCCAACGTGCTCCACGGCAATCATATTCGTCCCGCCTCCGGGAAAAAAGATGACCCTATTCTTCAAAAAACGGTCCAGTAATACATCTTTCCATAAAGGAATGCGGTTAGGCATACTACCGAATATGTAAGGTAGCTCCAGGATCATAACTGCCATTTTATCCCCTCCTGCGGCAATAGCCCGCTCCGCCTGTTCCACCCGGCATCTAATATAGGGATGGTGTCTTCCCAGCTCTTTCTCCGGCCAGATCCTGTCAAAATATGCAAAATATGAATTCAGAACAACGCATTTTTTGATACCTGCTTTACGTGCTGCAATTATGGTTTTCTCGCAAGATACCACAAGTCTGGTATGGAAAAAATCATAGGCAGGAGCAGGAGGAGTAACCCTATCATCCGGACCCACCGCGTATACAATGGCATCACAGCCTGAAAAATGTTCCTGTAAATCTTTCTCCGAAAGTTCGAATACATTGCCGTATCTGACATCTACTTCTCCGGGATACCAGCTTTCAAGGCTGATATCGTCAATTGCCAGAGTCTTGACCTGATATCCTCTTTTCAGCGCTACAAGCAGTGCATGATAGCCAAGAAATCCGGTTCCGCCTACAATCACTATTTTCATACGTACCTCATATGTATCTTATTTAATCCGATAATATGAATTTACCTGTGTGGACTTACTTAAGGAATCAGTTTCCCGGCCAGGTCAACCGCACCGGGGGCATCCGGTGAATAACCATCCGCACCGATTGAATCAGCAAATTCCTGGTTCAATGGTGCACCGCCAACCATCACTTTTACACCGGTGGTTTCACTATCAGCTTTAAGCATGTCGATTACCGTTTTCATGGCCGGCATTGTAGTTGTAAGAAGCGCAGACATGCCAACTAATCTTGATTCATATTTCTTTATTCCCTCTATGAATTTCTCTGGAGGGACATCGACCCCTAAATCGATAACTGTATATCCTCCGCCTTCAAGCATCATTCCAACAAGATTTTTACCGATTTCATGGATATCCCCTTTTACCGTACCCAGTATTACTGTCCCCTTTCTTTTCGCAGAAGATCCGGAAAGGAGAGGTTTTATTATTTCCATTGCGGCTTTCATAGCTCTTGCGGACATCAATACCTCAGGCAGGTAGATTTCTTTATCCCTGAATTTTTTACCCACAAAATCCATACCGGGAACCAATCCGTCATTTAAAATCTCAATCGCAGGTACTCCGTCGGCAACAAGTTTTTGTGCGATATCTCTACTGTTTATATTATCTCCCTTTATTATAGACTCTGCCAGATTTTGATATTTAGCCATAATGTTTCCTCTTATAATCTTTGATTTTCTTAAAAAAATACCTTGAGATATTTTAACAGATAGTGCAAAAAATTAAAAAATGATTGATTTGTATTTACTCAACTTTTTTTATGCTGTATACTTTTAAAACAATATAAAAATGCACCTTTAAATCGTTTTTGTACAATTTTTTAACTTTTATGCCAATAAGTGCCAGGGAAAGCTTAAACAAATTAAACAAAGATATCAGTAACTGCAAAAAATGCGTTGACCCTATTAAAACCCGAAAACAATCCATCCCTGGCAGCGGTGCTCCCAAAGCAAGAATAATGGTGATAGTCGATTATCCCGATTCTCCCGAAACAGGTAAAAAAGGTACTTTGACTGACGGTACCAGCCGGGATAAATTTATAAGAAAATTATTTGATGAAACAGGATTATCATTTAACAGAGATATCTATGTTACATATCTTATCAAATGTTCAGCCGGCAAACCCTCCGAAGAAAAGAATACATCCAGGACAGGTGACAGCAAATCATTTAAAAAACATGTCGATAACTGTATCTCATTTTTGTCAAAGGAAATTTCAATAATCACTCCCCATATAATCATCTCATTGGGACTTGATGTATCCAATGTGATACTTCAGAAGTTTTTTTCGGTAAGTAAAAAATATAGAAATATGGAAAAAATACATATGAGAATCTTCGAAAATCCGTCTTTTAAACTTGTTCCTTTTTCCGATCCTCTGGATATTCGTAAAAACGGTGCGATTACTGAAGAAAGGTTCAAAAAAGATTTTGAATCTCTTTCCAAACTGCTAAAAATAATTTAAAAGTACTTAATCTTCGATAAGATATATTTTTATTTTTCTCCTGCCGTACCAGTAACATTCCAGCAGATCCTCGAAACACAGATCTATTCTGCTTCCTTTTATCCAGCCGCCTGTATCTGCAGCCAGAGCTTCACCATAACCAGGTATATAAAGTCTGGTACCCAGTGGTATGACTTTTGGGTCAACTGCAACTATTCCCTTTCTGGCTCTCAGCCCTATTGCAGTTATTCCGTCTCCATTAATATCGTTGCCCCCTTTTCCGAAAGCATAATAAGCAGTTGCCACCATATCCCATTCTCCAATCAGAGTAAGGCCCGGAGGCTGGACCATGGCTATTCTTTTTTTTATTTCTGCTAAAAGATTCGCTATCTCTCCTTTTTCGCTTCTTACCTGATCCAATAAAATTTTATTCTCCTCAACACTTTTTTGCAGCTGCTTTTCCTCTTCCTGGATAGTATCTCTGGTAGTTTCTATCTCTTTCTTTTTTTCTTCGGATTTCCTGGAAATCCTGTCGAATTCTTCCTTTTCGAATCGAAGTTCCTCTATTATCTCGGCTTCTCTTCTCATAATGTTTTTAAAAAGGTAAACATTGTTTATCACTTCATTCAGATCTCTTGCGCTTATTATAATTTTTTTTACATCGTCATTGCCATACTTATAGGAGAAAACAATTTTTTCTTCAAGGATGCCCTTTTTATTTTCGATGCTTTTAACCAATTCTACCTTTTCTTTATTTAATTTATCCAGCTGATCTTCCAGTACCTCAAGTTCTCCATTCAATGATTCAAGCGTATTCCTCTTATTTTCGATATCTGTCTCGGAGATAAGTATTTTTTCCAGCAGATCCTGCTCATTCTGGCTGAGGCTGGCAATAGCATTTCCCAGTTCCTGCAAAGTGACAGCATCGATTTTTTTAGGTGAAACAAGAATTAAAGAGATTAAAATCGAAATAACAGCAGTCACGAATATTATTCGTATCAAAAAAAATTTTTTTGGGAACCCTGATATTCTTGAAATATATTCTTTGCCCACTTTACCAGCATATATTCATTTTATAAATTACGAAGACAACCTTGCTCTGACTGACATATCAAAAAATAATTCTAGTACAATTATATACATTTTTATGGAATTAACTAATTTATACATCTTCAAACGGTAGTATAAAATAATAACCTTTTATTATAAAATGGTTGCCAGCAGTTTTTATAGATAATAAAAAATCTATCAATTTTTGGAT
>CAZYQD010000029.1:9184-11400 GCA_964649405.1 uncultured Actinomycetota bacterium | reverse complement strand
CGGTCACTCTTCAGGACAGAGCAGGAAGTATCGAGGGTGTATTATGGACGGAAGTCTATTGCAACACTGAAGATTTTACCCAGGGTGATCTCGTCCTTGTCCAGGGGGACATAAAAGAATATAAAGGATGCAAACAACTTGTTATAGGTTGTATAAAAAAGATTGAAAACAAAGAAAATATAGATTATTCGGATTACATTAAGACTACCGGGAAAAATATCGATGAAATGTTTGAACGTATTAAAAAATATGCTGATGTTATTAAAAATCCCTATTTAAAGAAACTGCTTGGTTTATTTTTTGAAGATAAAAAGTTTGAAGACGATTTTAAAAACGCGGCCGCTGCAGTCCGGTATCATCATGCCTTCAAAGGGGGGCTGCTGGAGCATACTCTGTCGGTTACGGAAATTTGTGATGCTGTTTATAGAGTTTACCCCAATCTGAATTACGATCTACTCATCAGCGGGGCGATACTTCATGATATCGGTAAAATAAGGGAATACAGGACACAGGTAACCACTGAAGTGACAGATGAAGGAAGGCTCCTGGGTCATATAACAATCGGATATGGCTGGGTCCTTGAAAAGATAAAAAAGATAGATGGTTTCCCGAAAGATTTGAGCGATAGACTTCTTCATATCATACTGAGCCATCATGGTCAAAAAGAATTTGGTTCACCAAAAAGACCCAAAATACCGGAAGCATTTATAGTCTATCATGTGGATTATATGGATGCAGATATTGGCGGATATAATATCATACTGGAAGAAAACAAGAGCGGTAGCAGCTGGTCGGATTATCTTAAAAACTTCGATAGGTCGGTTTTTTTAAAAAAACTTGATAAAACAGGTGACAAAAAGGGTAATGGAATCAATTTGATTAGAGATAATTGTTCCGATAAAGACGATTCGAAGACTTCCGGAGAAAAAGAACAGGAAGAATTGTTTTGATATGGATTTAAAAAAGTACAGAAAAGATGCGGAATCATTCCTATATAAAATTGAAAAAGAATATTACCTGCACTTTTCTGGACAGAAGGATAATTTCAATGTAAGTGATATTTATGACCAGCATAAATACCTGTTTACCGGAGAGAACATAGATTATATTAAAAATCTAAAGGACAAAAGTTACGGCGAAGAAAAGAAAAAAGCGGCATACCTGATAAGATTCTGTGTCGAAGGTTATATTGACAGGCAGACCAAAGGTTTGATAGAGAGTATTGCAGAAGGTGAAGCGCGGGCTAATGTTGTGATTGAAGGCAAAAAGGTGCCTTTCAGATATTCCGAGATATTGCTTGCAAATGAGTCTGATAAGATTAAAAGAGATGAGATCGAAGACAAGAGAAACAGAGTAGTAGCTGAATCTTTAAATGATGATCTTTATAGATACTGGATCAGTCTTCATGAACAGGCCGAAGATTTAGGATTTTCGAACTACAATGAACTTTTTTCATATTTAAAAGAAGAGAATCTTTTCGATTTGCAGGCCGGAATGGAAAGACTCTTAAGCGAGACTCAGGATCTGTATGAAAAGCATTTCACGAGTCTTTTTAAAAAGGAACTAAATATAGCTCTTACCGGTTCCCGAAAAAGTGATTTTGCATTTATAAAAAGAGCAAAAAAATACGACAGATTTTTTAATAAAGATAGCCTCATTCCGATTTTTAAGGATACCTTATCTGAAATGGGAATGGATATCTCTAAATATACTAATATTCACCTGGATGTGGAAGAAAGAGAAAATAAGTCTCCGAGAGCTTTTTGCAGTATACCAAGTGTACCCTCAGAGATATACCTCGTTGTCATGCCGGGAGGCGGACAGGATGACTATGAAGCGCTGCTTCATGAAGGGGGGCATTCACTGCATTTTGGAAATACCGATTCAAAACTTGATTTTGAATACAAATATATGGGTGATAATGCAGTGACCGAAGGATTTGCATTCAGCATGGAGCAGTTGATGCAGAACCGGGATTGGCTGATTGATTTTTTAAAAATGCCGGGTGAAGTGGCAGAGGAATTCGTATATTTCTCAAATCTCGTAAAACTCTGGTTTTGTAGAAGATATGCAGGAAAATTGAAATATGAGTTGATTCTTCACAACAGTAAACAATTAAATGGCAAAGATTTGATTTATAAAGAAATCCTGTCCGGAGTAAATTTGATGGAATATCCGGCAGAAAATTATCTAAGGGATGTTGATAATGGTTTTTA